>JAZFRU010000303.1:0-3986 GCA_036445815.1 Acidobacteriota bacterium
TCCTATAGTGAAGGTTGGACGGGTTTTGCCTGCTTACGCTTTTCAAGGCGTTTCAGTCGCCACTGTGCTCTTCTGCTGGGAGGAGAAGGAGAAGGAGCCCCGGCGCGTGATGGGGCAGACTCCTGCCGAGTCTGGCCTGCTTCACGGTTGACCTGGAGTGGGTCCTCCTCTGATTGTGAGATGGCTTGACCTTGAAGCGGAATAAGGCACAGCCCTGCAACGACAAACAGACTGACCCATTGGGTGGGCGGAAACATTAAAGTCCACTCCTGAGTTTTCCTGGAATCTGATTTCACGTGGGTTCTTTCTTACAGCTCCCGTTCGATGCCGACGACGGACGGGGCAGGGGCGTTTCGAATAAATATCTCTACCTTTTTCTCCCAGCTCTTTTGTTCGGGGCTCAGGGTGACCAGCCGCACCATCAGGAAAGGTGCCGCGTCTCTGGGCAGGGGTAATGTCTCACTTCCGGCGGATTGCAGTTCTCCCAGGGGTTCAAGAGCATTCTGTCCATTATCAAATCGGAACCATTGAAACTGATAGGAACTCACCGATGAGAGTCCGGCCTCCACTCCGAGGTTCTTGAACTCCAGGTGAGAGGAATCCGATTGGACAGAGATGCGGAAGTCACTGAGAGGGTTGATCAGGGATAGGAAATATTGAATCAGCTTGTCTCTTCTCTTGATAAGAGTTTCGGTCAGATAGTTCTCGGCCCGGGGATCCGTAAACTGACCGGTTCCGACCAGGGTCCGGATCATGTCGTCACTAAAGCGCAGCACGATTCGGGTGGCCCAGAACGCGTCATCGGGGCGCATCCTGATGAAGGCCGAGTTGGGGTACTCCGTTTTCCACTGGGCGGGCTCAAACAGATCACTTTCAAGGCGGCCAACGGCCGGAAAATCGGGGTACTCGATGTCCCTCCACGCGCGGTCCTTCCATCCCAGGCTGAGTCCTGAGTTCAGGTTAGGTGTGAGTTCAGCGATGTATTCGTAGCCGGCTCGCCGGCTCTGCGGTTTGACGCTGCCGCTTCCCAGGCATGATCCGAAATCGAGCAAGTGATGTTTTACATAGCCGCCGTCAGATTCTTCGATGTAGGTGTTGAGTGTGTTGATGGCTCGGGCGTCATCGTGGTTGAGCCAGGCGGAGAAAACTCGAAGGCCTCTGAGTTCCCGGCGGTTTTGGTGGGGGAATATGTCATTGGGGTCGTCGGGCCGAGTGCCGAAGTACTCGAAGGGACCCAGGGGTTTGCCTGACAGGGCCAGACTGGCAATTGCCTGCACCGTTCCGTCGAGTCTCGTGGGTACCTGAGTGAAGATGTCATCGACATCCTTTTCAGTCATCCGCCGCTTGTTGCCGGCTTCATCGGCGGTTGTCGAAGTTGAGTCTACCTTGAGCTGGTTTCTCGAAATAAAAACCAAATAGTTTTCCGGAACATGGTAGCCGAAAGCGTGAAAAAATTTAGTTGCGATCACCTCTGCGGAGGTCGCCATCTGCGGATTGGTAACCGGGTCAAATTTAATGAAGTAGAGGTCCCCATGACCGTCCCGAATGGTGAATCCTTTACTGATTCCCTCGGATTTGGCTGACACGACGACCCAGGTACGAGAGAGGTCGGGGCCCGTCAGCTGGTTAGGTCCGCGTTCCAGTTCTGACAGACTCATGAGCCGGCGACCCATTCGGTTGGTAAACCAGCTGGAATCAGGAACTTCCCCAAGTGTGTCCACATTTTCGGCAGGGACGATGGGTTCCCCTTTCTCGAGACCCCATCCATAGCTGCTCTTCACGAAGTCGAGAATTTGACTCAATTTCACGGGGGCAGGCATCTCAATCGGAAGGCGGTCGTTGTCCACCAAGATCGGATCATCGGGAAGGAATTTTTGCGCCGGAACCACACGCCCCAGCAAGATCAGTACAACTCCGAAGGTCAGAACAGATTTCAAACTTGCTTGCCAGGTCATGATTGCATCCTCAGTGAGGTAAGTATCAGATAATTCACGTTCCTTTTCCACCCTACCACGGGCGTTTTTCAGGTGGGTGGATCCCCGCGACACTTCAGTTGTTTCCGTACTCAAACGGTGGGAAAATAGACAAATCTCGAACGTCACAGGTGAGGATACATGAGGTTTCCGTACCGACACACACCCGGTCTCGTTAAAATAGGGGTAATGGGGTAATGGGGTAATGGGGTAATGGATCGGAGTAACAACGCCGCGTTCGGTAGCAACAGAGGCACAATGCTGCCTGCCCGGCCATTAATTCTGGAAAATGATCCGAGTCCGAATGATGCATAGAAGTTCCACGGGAGGGCCGCAAACAGTGGTGCGTTCATTTGATTGGCGCAGTGCGTCCTACCGTACCCTTGGGAGGATTCCATGGTTAGGCCTCTGGCGTTTTTCCCTGGGTTTTTTTCTCATCGTTACATTATCAGGCTGTGCACGAAGTCCCTGGACAGTCCCGCCTCAAGGGCGGATATCCTTCCCAGGTATCAGGGAGCCCTCTGGAGTGGCCGTGAGTCAGCGTTACGAGGATGTGCTGTGGACTCACAACGACTCCAAGAATGCTCCGGAAATTTTCGCGATTGACGGACGCGGGAAACTGATCGGAGCCTATCTTGTCCCGGATGCGGAGAACCATGACTGGGAGGATATTGCCATGGATCAGAATGGGAATCTATTCCTTCTGGACAATGCCTCGCGGACCGACCCGGAACACCGTAATATTATTTACGTGGTGCAGGAACCCAATCCCTTCGAAGACGAGGAGATTGAGTTGACTCGGAAGCTAGAAGTTCGGTTTCCCGATGGTGGATACGACTGCGAAACTCTCTTTATTTGGGGTGATAGCCTCTATTTGGTGACCAAGCCGTGGGATGGGAAACTCCCACGTGTCTACCGGTACGACAGCCTGGATAAGGACGGAACGGCCCGGTTCATTGGAACGGTCCCGGTCCATGCCATGATCACAGGTGGGGACATCAGTGATGATGGTCGGCGAATTGTCTTGTCCTCTTATCGGGCTTTGATGCTGTTTGAGGGCACCGAATCTCCAGATCGGCTGATTCAGACCGATCCGCTGGTATATCCCTTGAATGCGGGCCAGGTGGAAGGCGTAGCCTGGAAGCATGAGATGCTCCTTCTCACCAATGAACAGCGAGAGATCTTTCATATCTCTCACTCTCAGTGGGAAAAGGCCCAGGTGCCATTCCTTCACGGTCCAAAGGAGACGGTGCCGCATGCGGGTTTCAAACCCTCTGTGAAAGACGGCCTGGAATCGTGGTCACAGGGTCTGTGGCTCGAAGCGGAGGTAAAGGGGGAGGCGAGGAAAATCGGACGGATGGTGTGGACGTCAGAGGGGCTGCACGTCGGAATTGAACTGCCCGGTGATTTTGAACTCCGGCCTATTTCCGTTACGCCTCCCGAAAGCTCCGATGACTGGTTGATACCGGGTGGGCTGTTTCTGATGCTCAATCCTGATGGGACCCGTCCCCTCTCTTACCAGAAGAATGATCAGTGCATTCTGTTCGCTGAATCGCCCGACGGTGATTTGACCACTTTCGCAGTTCACCTGCGCCCGGCAACCCTTGTGTCGGCAAGTCAAGTGCAGCCCTCATGGCTTCGTGTCGAAAGAGATGAACAACGACTGTTGGTAACCGTGACCACAGACACTCCGGGTCTGGGCAATCTGACCCAACGGTCCATAGGCTTTAATTTGTTGTTTATCAGCAAGGATGACGGGATCGTCTCCTGGGTGCCTTTGACCCAGCCCTTTTCCTGGGACACCCCGAGTATCTGGGGACTACTCAGACTGCAGGGTGATTAGCCCGCATTTCTCACACCCCCTCTACTGCATCGGCGCCCGCCTTCACCTCGAAATTCTCAGATTCTGTTGTAAATCGGACACGATCGGCTTGTTGGGAAGGCCTCCGGGAGGAAACTCAAGGGTGAACGATCTGGCATATGGTAATTTGACTCTCTCAGTATTTTTTGTCG
>JAZFRU010000304.1:0-4005 GCA_036445815.1 Acidobacteriota bacterium
TCCCAGCCTACCTTCTCGGTCCGAAAGTTTTGAAAGACTTCCTTCTTGGGTCCGGGAAATCGATCCCAGGTCAATGTCCCCAGGAAGGCCTCCATGAACGCCAACCCCTTGATGTTCTCAGGGTGACGCATGGCGTAATGGAACCCCAGGCCGGAACCCCAATCGTGGATGACCATCGTGATGTTTTCCAGCCCCATCTTGTCGATGAAGCCTTCCACGTATCCGACATGATCGAAAAATCGATATTCGATATCCGGCTTGTCCGATTTCCCCATCCCGATCAGATCCACAGCAATACAACGAGCCTGAGAACTGACGTGGGGAATAATATTTCTCCAGAGATACGACCAGGTGGGATTTCCGTGGAGAAACAATATGGGATCCCCTGCTCCCTCCTCGATGTAATGCATTCGGGATCCCTGCACCTGGAGGTAGTGGGACTCAAACGGAAATTCCGATGAAATCTCTTGCTCCATGTTCAGCTCCTCTCCCTAGCGAGCGTCGAAGACAATCTCGCCGGACAGGCCTGTCATCACCACCTTCAGTTCGGGAATCTCCTCAACCGGGATGGTGAAAAAATCTTGATCCAGAACCGCAAAGTCGGCAAATTTCCCCGGCTCCAGAGTTCCCACGGTATCTTCGGCCAACATGTACTCGGAAGCCCAGGTGGTTGCCATCTTCAAGGCTGTCACACGGTCAATCGCCTCCCCGGGACCAAGCACCACCTTCTCGCCAGATCCGGGCAAGGTGATTTCCCGGGTAACGAGCCGATAGATGGGCCTCCAAAAGTTGGTGCCGTCCGCCTCGAAGGTGACACGAATACCCTGGTTGATCCACGATTTCACCGGCATGATGAAGGGTCTCAGCTGCTCGCCATAGTCCTCCAGGGCCCAGGGGATGTCTTGAAGACGGAAGGTCACGACGTTGAGATGGATTCCAAACTTCTTGATCCCGGCCATCACATCCGGCTGGGTACCCAGCAGCTGATTGTGTTCGACAGCCGTTCTGAGACCCTTCATGTATTCAACCGAGTAGTTCCCTTCCCGCATGGCTTCTTCCAGCATTTGAATGTAGAGCCTCATTCCGTGGCTGGAGGTGGAATGCGCCTGAACGGGCCGCCAGCCATGAACGATTGCCGTCTTGTACGTCTCCCACGGCTTGGATCCGGGCTGGGGACACCTCTCTCGTGCCTTGATCTCGGGAGGGGCCGATACGTCGGGTCCCATGCACACCTCGTTGTCGGAGGCGTCCCAGATCTCATTGGCCATTCCGCCCAACCAGAGCATCTCACCGCCTCCGGAGTGGGTGGTCCAGGGGGCTCCATATCCCTTGTAAAACTCGTGAATGGACTTGAGATTGAAAAAGTTTCCCCGTTGCGATTCCACATAGTAAGCGAGTCGGTGGGGCATCTTTCCCTCTCGATTGAGATGGTGAAAGGCGGCGATGACCCGGGGAAAAAGAATTCGAGTCGAAGCAGTTGTGATTCCAAACTTCTGAAGTTCCAGCCCCTGGAGGCGCATGGCTTCGGCGAGTTTCTCGATCGGTTCGTCCTTCCACCAGAACTCAAAGGTGAGTCCCTGAAGCTCGGGAACGGGAGCATAGCCATCCTCCGCCGATCCCGGACCATTCTCCAGATTGGTACTGTCCTCCCAGTCAGGAAACACTTCCTTGAACTCCTTGATGGCGGCCGCGTTGAAAATACCGGCCACCCGGGACCGAATTATGATGGGATGCTCCTGGACGGCACTGTCGAACTGCCTTCGGTTGATCTTTCCGGTATAGAGCCAGGTACGAACGGTTCCGCTGCGATTGTCTGCACCGGCCTCCAGATTCACGGAGATCCACTGGCCCTTGGGGATTTGCTGCACGTTGATGGCATTGAGGATGGCTTCCCGAACCTTTTTGGCCGTGGCTTCAGCCGTCGCCTCGGCCGTCACGTTGACCTTGATGCTCGGGTCGGTCAGGCCGACCTGGGGACCGTAACGGGCGGCCGCCGGAGAAAAGATGTGATAATGAGTTTGGACCAGGCCTGGAATCACCGTCCTTCCTTCGACATCCACCGTCCGGGTTCGGGGACCCGCCAACCCTCTCATCTCCTCATCCGTCCCCAAACTCATGATCCTTTTGCCCTTGATGGCCATGGCCCGATAGGTGTGTCCGGGGGTGTCTGGACGGCTGCTTCGATCATCCATGGTCACGATGTGGCCATTGAGCACAATGAGATCCGGATAACCGTGCTGAGCCACTAAATCGGGAAGCTGCTGGGCCAACCCGGAACCGGCAGCCAGAAGCAACGCCATCACGATGATTGCAAATTGACTCTTTTTCATTTTCATCCCCTTCTGGAAGGTTTGGTTCGGATTCCGAACTGTCTCAGCCAGTGATTTACCTGCGAATTGAGAAGCCTTGCCCACCTCCAGGAATCCCCGTTGTTGATCTTCGGAATTCAAAGGGGAGGCGCCAACCAACCGACACGAGCAGCGTTTCGTCCGGGAACCGCCCCATCTTCTGGGCGCACCCGGTCATCACGCCCTCGAGCACGGGCTGAATCATTCAGGCCCAGTGCGCTCATTCAGTTTGGATCGGCTGGAATCGAGAAAATATGGCCTACAGATTCAGTGCTGCTTTGGCCTGATTGAGCACTTCCTCGATACCGTCCAGAGTATCTCCGTTGAGAGGCTTGTAGATCTGTTCCAGGTAATCACGAGCCTGGCCGGCGTAGTCCTTACCCAAAACAACGGCCTTGGCCAGGGCACCCTGGGCATCCTCCAGCCGCTGCAATCTCCAAAAACTCAAGCCGACGTAAAGATGAATAAAGTCATTCTGAGGCTGATACTTCAACACCTCGGCATAGTTGGCGATGGCCTTCGGGTAGTCTTTTTTCACATAGGCATCGCGCCCGCGAACCTGAAAAGCGGTGGCTTTGACGCCATTCCACTGATCGGCACTCCAACCTGGAGGAGAGCTGTTCGGGAAAGCTCCCAGCACCACATTGTAATACTGGAGGGCCCTGTCCGTGTCATTCTGGCCGGCGTAGTACCCTGCCAGCCAGTAGGCAAAGTACACCCCATCCTGGGGACCGAGTGCCTCCAGAGTCTGGGCACTATAATCCACGGCCTTGGCGGCATTGTTGGTGGCGATGTAGCTTTCCGCCAGTATTCGGACTATTTGAGGATTGGGGTTTATGGCGTTCAGTTTCTCACCATATCGAATAATATTGGGATGATCCTGGCGCTCGGTGGCTGCCTGCAGTTCCTTGGCGATCAGCGCAGGGCTGTCGGGAAACAACTTCGTCATCTTATCCACCAGAGCATCAGCGGCGCTGTTGTTGCCGGCTGCTCGATAAGCTTCGGCCGTCTGACTGAGAAAACTCTCGTAGTACGGCAAGATCTTCGATTTAGGATCCAGTTTGGTTCTGAAGTTTTCCAACTGGGCCTCCCGCTGGGCCAGATCGGAATTCTTCATGATGCCTTCTATTTGCTCCAGATGCTTGGCATAGGCCCAATCCGACTCCGGCGGAACCCCCTCAGGCAGTTCAATGGGATCCTGACCCGAAAGAAACCAGGTCTGGCTACCCATTACCAAGACAAACAAGACAATGAAATGTCGATAGGTTTGCAGCTTCATCAAGCCCCCCTCTCCTCTAGCAAGTGGTGTCACGAAAAATCGAATGTTCAACGGAATTATTAAAGTTCTTGCAGCGAATGGCAAGTTCGATCTTGGTTTTTTTGCTGGAGCCCCATCGATTCAGCCTCAGAGGCCTCTCCCATGGAGGGCTATTTCTTGGGCTTTATTATGATGTAAGGGACGCACGGCGTGCACCCATCGATCAGGCGACAAGCCCAATGTAGCAGCCGCTATCCCGATTCGGCGCAGGACTTCATTATTTCTTTCGTTAAACGTTAAACGTGAAACATGAAACGCGCTGGTCGAAGACCAGCGGCCGAGGCGCCTCCCACAATCCGGCCCCCTTCTACGAAACGTCAGAGGATCGAGAACACAATC
>JAZFRU010000305.1:0-4854 GCA_036445815.1 Acidobacteriota bacterium
TATCATCCGCTACGATTTCGATCTCACTGAGCAGGGGCCGAATTGGCCGGAACCGCCACGTTTTCAGGACGAGATCAAGAGAGAGCGGTACCAATTGGTGGGTGAGACTGTCGCTTCTGAATCCTCCAACAACGCGGCCCCCCTCGCGGAAAGCCCGGAATTGTACCGGTTGCAGAGTCGCCAGTCGGGCGAGACCGTCCAGCTGGATTTAAGGCCCTTCGTGTACTGGGCGGTGCTCACCACACCCAGTCATTTTTATTTTCACTATGTGGTGTTTCATGCCGAGGACTGGAAGGGGCTGTTCGGACACACCGGGGACCTGGAAGGAACCACCATCGTGGTGGACCGGAATACGGAACGCATGGTGGCGGCATTTACGCTGGCCCATGATGACGTGGACGTGGTGCGAAGTCTGGACGAAGATCCCGGGTCCAACATCGGGATTCTGGTGGATCCGGAATTGGAGAGCCGTGGGCTGCTCGATGAGAGCGACAATCGACCCGTTGATGGCATCCTGGGAATGGATGAAACCAGGGGAGAGCTCTCGCCCAAAGAACACCAGGACATCTACATCGAAACCAAGGGACATGGGCAGTATGGCCCCAAGAAGATCAAGAAATCGCGGTATATCATCTATGCCAACTACCTGGACGATTCCGCTTTCACCGCTCCCTCATTCCAACCCGATCAGTACCCGGAGACCGATCGTTTTTCAGAGGTGTTGAGCAAGCACAAGTATGAGCTTATTTACATTGGTGCAGGGGAATCAACGGATCAGGCGAGTCTTTGGGGAGAATATCAGGAATTGAAGCGTTTTTCCGGAGGAGTCAACCCTCCCTGGAATTGGCGGGACAACTTTTGGTTCAAGACCGGCTGGTGGAAAAACCCTCGCCGAATCAAGAAGATTGGTGACAAAAGATATCTCATCAATCCATATTTGGAGCCCAAATAGGGCAAAATAATGAATTTAATTCATCAATCCGAGGTGCAGTCATGATTCGAGTCCAATCTTTCTTGGTCGTCCTTGTTCTGGTTCTGGCAGGACCGATGGTACTTGGCCAGGAGAAAGGGTTCACTGTGGAGGCCACGCCGCAGGAAGTGCTGGAGGATCAGCTCGGCATTGGCGAGCGCTATGCGTTGTTGATTGGAATCAGTAAATACGCCAACGCCACCATCGATCTCAGTTTTGCTGAGAATGATGCCCAATCGCTGTACGACCTGTTGCTCGACCCTGAAATAGGAGCTTACAAAAAGGAAAATATTCGATTGCTGGTCGATGAAAATGCCACCCGAAAAAACATCATGAGCTCCCTCAACTCCTGGCTAGGGAATCGAGTTCGAGAGGAGGACAGCGTACTGATTTTCTACTCCGGACATGGTGCCCTGGGAAACGGTAACGAGGCTTATTGGGTCACCCATGATGCGGATGTGGAAGATCTTTACGCCTCCGCCTTGAGCAACAAGGATATCTCGCAGCTCATCGCCAACCTTTCCGCCAAACGGAAACTGACACTGATCGATTCCTGTTTCAGCGAAGCAACCGCCAAGAAGTACCGGGCTCTGGTTCCCAGCGATATCTTCGAGGAGTTCCAGGGAGAAGGCGTGGTAACGATAACGGCCTCAACCGGTCAGGAAAAGTCGGTGGAAGTGGGAGGTCACGGGGCTTTTACCCATCATTTGCTGGAGGCTCTGGAAGGGCAAGGGGACAGCAACGGCAACGGAGTGGTCGAACTGGACGAACTGTGGAACTACCTGAACGTCAAGGTACAAAAGACGGCGGCCGATGCGGGCAACAAACAGACGCCCGTGTTGTTGGCCGATCGACTGGAGCACGGCTTTCCCGTGACCATTAACCCTTCCAAGGCAGCGGGGGCAACGCTCAACCTGCTCAAGGCAATGTATACGGACGGAAAGATCAGGTTGGAGGAAATCGGCGAAGCCGAGCAGCTCCTGACCCAGAGGGGCGCCGATCCGGAACTGCGAAAGCTCTATCAGGATCTGGCGAACGGTGTGCTGACTCCTGATTATTTCCGAAGACTCCGTTCCATTCACCGTCCGGTCGACTCAACGCCTTCCCCCCCTCTGGTTCAGGCTGCGGTCTCCCCGACGACTTCTTCAGATTCGATGCCAGAGGCAATATCGGTGACGAGAACGTCAAAGGATGGAGTCACCGAAGTGGAACGCACCGAAGATGGAAGTGCAGCGGAGAGCAACACAGAGGAGATCGAAGCCTATCGAGTTTCCGAGCTTCTGAATACACCGGAGGCGTGGCAGCGGTTTCTCGACCAGTATCCCAACAGTAACCTGGCAACCCAGGCGCGGTCCCGGGTGATGGAGTTTGAGTTCGAGCGGCGGGCGGAGGCCATGGCCTACGACATTGCCAAGGCCGGTGATAACGAAGAGGGCTGGCGCCAGTACCTGAATCGCTTTCCGGCAGGAACTTATGTAGACGAGGCCAACGTACGTCTCGAACAGTTGCGGGAAGCCCGTGTGCGTAAAGATCGTGAGCCTGCGGCTTTTATCCTGGCAGAATCGCAAAACAGCGAGGAGGGATGGGCCAACTTTGTCCGTGAGTTCCCTCAGAGCCAGCTGGCTGTTTTGGCCCAGACCCGCTTGGAAGCGCTGCGTAAGCTCAACCGCGAGGGTGAAAACGCCCTCTATGCCCAGGCCCTGGAGCAGGATACTCCGACAGTGTGGGATCAATATATTCAAGAATATCCCGATGGCCGGTTTCTGAGTGAAGCCATGGAGAAGCGAACCACTGCCGTGAAACGGGTTGAAGAAACGGATCAGTATCAACTGGCGGCCAATACCGATACGGTGGCGGGTTGGGAAACCTATCTCGGGAAGTTTACCGACACCCCAAATGCCGAAAACGCCCGCATACGGATCCGTCAGCTGACCTGGGCCGACTTTGCGGATGTCGCTCCCATTCCCGGGGGGACTTTCATGATGGGCGATGCCAGGGGCGATGGTGACTCGAAGCCTCCCCATCGAGTGCAACTCGATCCCTTCCACATGGGCAGAGCTGAGGTGACCAATGCCCAGTTTTCCACTTTTCTGGAGGAATCGAACCGGCGCGCACCGGCTGCTGCCAAGTTCGTCGGAAACTACATGAACTCCCAGCTGGGTCACCCCGTGGTGAATATCACTTATGCAGATGCCGCAGCCTTTTGTACATGGCTGTCCGAGAAGATCGGGACCACGGTGCGCTTGCCCAGCGAAGCCGAGTGGGAGTATTCCGCCCGGGGAGGTCAGGCCGGTGCCAAGTATCCCTGGGGATCGACCGACCCCAAAAAGCAGGCTCGCTACAACGACAATGACCCGAGCGGCCTGAAGACCGTGGGGATGGAGGCCTTCGCTCCCAACGGATTCGGACTCTACAACATGTCAGGCAACGTGGCTGAGTGGGTGAATGACTACTACTCCAATAAATACTACAAGACCTCTCCGGCCAAGAATCCGACCGGACCTGCCAGAAGCAAGGAACGGGTGGTAAGGGGCGGCAGTTGGAAAACCGGCAAGGATCATCTCGAGGTATCTCGTCGCAAGAAGCGGGAGCCCCACAAGACGGATGAGGCCATGGGCTTTCGAGTGGTGATCGAAGGGCTGCCGCAATAAGAGCGTTGGTCTTCGACCAGCGCGTTTCATGTTTCACGTTTAAGGTTTCACGAAAGAAAGAATGCAGTCTTGCGCCGAATCCGGAGAGCCGCTCAAGTCTCTCTTAACTCCGGGGCCCTATTGGTCCCATTTTTTCTGACTGGATACAGCAGAAAGAGTCCTCATTTTTAAACCTTCAGCAAGCTGATGGAGATCGAGCTTCACCCAGATGAGTTTCTCCTCCAGCCCACCTGCCGGTTAGTTAAATTCGGTATACTCAATCAACGGAGGTACTCAGACTCCTCGAATTGAAACATGACAAAAGACTGGTCGTTAGGTTTCCTTCTCGTTGCAGTTGTAGGTTTCAGCCTCTACTGGAATCTCTCTGACACCCGCTCTCCGGGGAACACGCGATCCTCTGCATTACCAGAGACTCGCCGATCTCTTACGAGCAGACCAGAAGGGCCAAGATCTTCACCTGATTTCCCCCTTGGCACTGCCGAAGGCACGTCAGCACAGCCTGACTACAACTCAGCTTCAAGCTGGGAATCCCGAAATGCCAGGAAAAGAAGCGCTCCGGCGATTCAGAGTAATGTTGAAGAGGAAGAGGATGTCCACTTGTTGATAGAGGAAGCCCTCCATGCTCCGGATCCAGACGACCGCGCCTATGCCGTCGGGGAACTGGGATCGTGGGATCCGACTCCTGAAATTATCACGGCCTGCGTGGAGGCTCTCAGCGATCCAGAAGAAGAGGTCCGGGAAGAAGCCGTCCTGGCGTTGGAATCACTCGAGGACCCTTCGGCCATCCCTGCCCTGGAACGGGTGGCCCGGGAGGATCAATCCGAGGATGTCCGAGACGCTGCCATTGAAGCTCTCGAAGAATTAGTCGAATAAAAAGATCCGCACTATGAGCGGTCTCGCTTCGCTCACCCGCGTTCCACGTTGCAGGTTTAACGTTTAACGATCAAGAAGAGTACGGGCGCACGGCGTGCGCCCTATATATAGTAGCCATGCATAAGCTGACCTTGTGGGCGTACAGCCGTACGCCCCTACGCCCACTCCCCCTGGATCAAGCTGGGTTGGGTCAGGGTCAGCGGTCAGGGCTCAGGGGAGACAGCCACTCAACACCCGGGTTGTCCTGCGCCGAATATTCTTCGATGTCCTTGCGGTTTTCTCGGACCGACTGAACGATCAGGAAGCTGATGGTTCCTACCGCCAAAAAAGGAATACTGGCCAGAAAGAGAATGCCTCGAT
>JAZFRU010000306.1:0-3380 GCA_036445815.1 Acidobacteriota bacterium
CGAGGAAATCTGGCGTTGACGAGAGGATTTCCTCTCTGATATTTTATGCTATCGGTTCAGGGGGATACGCTCTCCTACTGACTTCTTTTTGAGTTAGTCTTGGAAGTGTTTCCATCGACAAAGCGAGCTTTTAATGATCCCGAGTGAAATCGAAGAGAATCTTTACTACATCGAACTCTTCACCAAAAAACAGATTCGCAATCCTCTGGTAGGGAACCATATCAGCCTGCTCAAAGGACATGGCTACGACTTCTGGGATCACAAGAAATACCAGCACGGAGACGATACTCGTAAAATCGATTGGAACGCCACCGCCAGGATGGGATACACCCTCATCAAGAATACCCACGAAGAGAAAGACATCGACATCTTTATCGCGGCGGATCTATCCAACTCGATGAACCTTGTCACCGGGGCCCATTCCAAAAGGGAGCTGCTGCTATACATCACCGCGGTACTGGCCTACTCGGCTCTTTCGGATCATATGCGCATCGGCTTTCTGGGTTTCACCGATGAGGTCGTGATTGAAATCGCACCCAAGAAGGGACGGGCCCACCTGTGGACGATGCTCAACGAGGTGTGGGACTTCAAACCCCGTCGTCACAAATCAACCCGGATCCTCCCGGCCCTTGAGAAACTGCGCCAGCGAATGAGCCGAATGAGCATCATTTTTCTCCTCTCGGACTTCTTTTTCGAAGAAAACATGTTTGATGACCTGATTTTCAAGCAAATAGTTTCCAAAAATGACCTGATTCCGATTATCCTGAGAGATCCTTTTGAGACGAATCTTCCAAAGGGACACGGATATCTTCGATTTCGGGACCTGGAAACAGGCAAAGAACAGTGTGTTCGGCTGTCCGGACGAAACCGGACAACCTATATTGAACACATGAGAAAGAGAGAGCGGGACTTGCTCGCTCAATGTTACCAGTATGGCCTGGATTTTCAGGTGATCCAGACCCATGAACCTTTTTACGAATTGCTTTTCAGCCTATTTTTGATGAGGAGACGATGATGTTTCGAAACGGATTGGTCGCAGCCTTGCTGCTGTTCGTCGCCACGATGTCGCTGAGTGCCCAGGAAGATGCCCGGACGAGCACCGAGGAGGATCTCGAGTTCACCACAAGCGTGAGCCAGACTTCGGTGTGGCCCGGGGATCGAATTCACTACGTCATTACCCTGAACGTTGCCCCGAACGTCAAGGTCGACCTGAATAGCTTCAGCGTGGACAACGTCAGCTTCGAGCCCTTTGTCCTGCTTGGACAGGAGCAAACAGAGGAAGAAATAGGAGGGCAAATTCGATATGTCTTCGACTATCTAATAGCCAATTACGAAATCGGGGACAAGCAGGTCGAAATTCCAGAGATGATCTTTCAATATGACACGGGTGGTCAAGAAACGAATGTTCCCACCACCAAGGAAATGCTGATTCCCGTGCAGCCCATGTCGGTCCGCAGTACCCTGAATCAACCCGTCGAGGCATTATGGATCCAGGAGGACCTCCCCATGACCGATGTTCTCCGCCAGACCTGGGTGGCTTTGCTGGCAGGCCTGGCGGGCCTCCTGGTCAGCACCCTTCCGCTGGGAGCCTGGGCCTGGAAACAGATCCCGGACTGGCAAGCCCGGAGGCGGCAGTTGAGCCGCAAGAAATTCATGACTCAGTGCCAGGATAAACTGAAGAATCTGGAACGTGGTCTAAGCGGAGACGATGTGGACATCAAGGCCCAGTACGAGTCCCTGGAAGAAATGGTGCACGGCTATGTCCAATATTTCTTTGATGTTCGAGCACAAGGACTCACCCACACGGAACTCGCTTCTCGGCTGAGCCAGGATGAGATCCCCTCCAATGAGAGTGGAGCGTTCGCCCAGGCAGTGGAACACGGCCAGAACTGTCGTTACGCTCCCGAAAACGGAACCCACTGGGAAGAGTCATTCCGACAGGATCTGGAACAGATAAGACAGTTCTGCATCTGAGTCATCATGGAATTCGCCAGATTCAACGTTCTGTATACCGTCATTGGCGTCTTCCTTTTGCTGTTTCTGATCCAGTGGATCAAAAGAAACCGATACCTGGCGCACAGCCTGGTGAGCAGTTCGTTGCTTGCCACCATGAAGCCCTCCCACCTGAGGTTCCTTCCCAAGATCCTGTTGGCCGCTGGTGTTGCTACCGCCGGCGTCGCCTTGATGGAACCTCTCATCACCTTTCAGGAAGGCGTCACCGAACTGGAAGGACTGGATATCGTGATGGTGGTGGATCTGTCCTCCAGCATGCAGGAGGTTCTGGGTGGCTGGGAAGAGCATCGGGAATTCTACGAGGTTCGATCCAGAGGAGATCAAAGAGAAATCCCCATGCCGGAAACCCGGATGCAGGCCGTGCAAAACGCTCTATTCGATTTCGTGTCGAAAAGAGTGAACGATCGGCTGGCACTGGTCACCTTCTCGGAAAACAGCTATGTGGTGAGCCCCCTGACCACCGACCGGATCTATCTGGAAAAATATATCCAGATGATTGATCCCGCCATTCTGATCGGCGAGGGAATGACGGCCATTGGTGAGGGCATCGATACCGCCATTGGCCTGTTTCGCAGTGAGGACGATCCGGAAACCAAGAACAAAGTGATCGTTGTGTTCACCGACGGAGAACACAACTTTGGGAGAGATCCCATTGAAATCATGAAGGAAGCCCGTTTTTACGGATATCGAGTGTACCTGATCGGCGTGGAACTGGGATCAGAGATCACTCGCAAACAGAAGGTCCAGGACCTGATTCAGTCCGTTATCGACACCGGGGGCCAATACTTCGATGCCCGCAACAAGCAGGGCCTGGAGGACGCCTATGTCACCATTGACAAGATAGAAAAGGGCGTCTTCGTCCAGAAGACGATCGAGACCAACGTTCCCGTTTACCACATCTTCGTCTACTCTGCCCTGGGATTGCTCTTCGTGGGTCTGGCCCTGAACGCCATCCCCTATTTCGTCGAAATCAGCTAGAGCAGCTGGTCTACGACCAGCGCGTTTCACGTTTTATGTTTAACGTTTAACGAAAGAAAGAATGAAGTCCTGCGCCGATTCCGGAAAGCCGCTCAAGCCCGTCTTTTTCACACCAGCTCGTTACGAAGCGGCGCAAGGGCCGGCCTGATTGTGCCTCGTTCAATAGATGGACATATGCTCGTCGCGAGCGCCACCCGTCCTGGCGGCTAGGCGCGACGAGGGAGCAGATCGGGAATCTGTGATCGAGGAGCAACACCGCCGTCAGGCGGGTGCCGCCGTGACCCCAAGGGCTGGGGTGATTTGGCCCGTCTTCGGCGTTGCTCGTCAGTTGCCTATTCCCCGATAGGCGCCCTCCTCACGCCTTGAATACAAACCAAATCACCACCAGC
>JAZFRU010000307.1:0-4463 GCA_036445815.1 Acidobacteriota bacterium
GTTGCCCATCTTGACCATAGGCCGTGAAGGTCAACACGGCATCTTGAGCGGACGGGTTGACGATGGCCAGGCCGGTAAAGGTGGTCGGGTCGAAATCAAGACGAGGAAAATTCAAGGTGCTCTGGGCCCCGACAGAAGAGCACCACAGCAGGGTGAGCACCAGGACCACGAGAAGGCCCCAGGAAGTTTCAGGAACGCGGTGAAAATCAGAATAGGGTTTCATTTCGTTTTAATAAAGGACCCTGGAACGCAGACTCACAGGCCTTGACGCAGCAGAATGCTTTTCCCTGTCCATTGTGCTCAATCGACGCCCCCGAATTCAAGCAATCCAAGGACTTACCCCTTCAAAAACCTCACCTGATTTTCCGAGACAACCCCCAGACCAGGTGATACAGTGATTCCGTTGCGGCTCCGTCAAGCCCAAGGAGATCTATCCGTATCACCAATCAAGGCAGCGATCTCCACGCCTTTAAAGAGGCCGTAACGGCGCCTGAGGTCCAGGTCCGAATTCTCGATTGGTATAAAGATTAGATTGGTTTAATTGGAAAAACGCAGTTCCCAAGGAGGTACCATGTCCAACCATCCATTGACGGCAAGAAAAATGGGTCTCTGCACGACGACGGTTGTTTTCATCCTGTTTCAGGCCGCCGTTGCCCTGGCCCAGCAGATTCCCCCCGAGGTAGCCCAGCACGGCTACGCCGACACCATCTTCATCAACGGGAAGGTGATCAGCATGGACGACAAGTCCACTTCGACCGAGGTGGGAAGCATCTACCAGGCCCTGGCCGTCAAAGCGGATAAGATCGTCAAGCTGGGAAACAATGGAGAGGTTCGCGCTCTGGCCGGACCCGACACCCAGGTCCTGGATCTTGAGGGCCGCGTCTTGATGCCCGGCATCATCGAGTCTCACCAACACATCTATGGCGGTGCCGTGCGACAGCTGGAGAGATTGGGCTTCAAGTACCCTCCCAACGGCATCGTGGTGACCGCCCAGGCCGACCGGGACCTGGAAAAAACCCAGGCCATTATCCGGGACACACTTCAGGACGCGGTCAAGCAGGTTGAACCGGGCCAATGGGTGGTCCTCCAGGTACGCGGTCATCCCGAAGCGCCGGATGAAGCGCGCTTCTGGGGCTTCACCCGCCGTCTCATCAACCGCAAGACCATCGACTTATGGACGCCCGAAAACCCGGTGATGGTCAGCCCGGGGCTACGAGGGAACCTCAACTCCAAGGCCATGGAAGTCATGAACGACTTTCTCCCTGGATATTCAGAATCCATTCAGGAAACCATGCATGGAGTGGACATCGGCGAGAACATTCCGGAAATCGGCTGGGTGGGCAGTCAGGAAATGTCGGTCATCACCTGGGAACTTTTTCTGGAGCAACTGCCTGCGGCGACGCTTGCCGAAGCCCTGAGACTCACCTCGGAGGAATGGGCCTCTCTCGGAATCACGACTATCTCTACCCGGATTCCTTTTCCCAGGGTCATGACCGGCTATGCGACGCTGGCCGGATTAGGTCAAATGCCGCATCGTCTGGACGCCCCTTAAGAACTGCACCGGATGCCGACCGACCCAGCTCAGACCCGGCAGATGTATCGACGCACCGGAGTGCTGCAGGGAATCGGAAACGACTACTTCTGGATCGATGGCGTGGCTTCCGAGCGCTGGGATTCGATTTACCCGGAATCGTGCACGGGACCCGACACGGTGGCTCCACCCCACATCAAGGCACGAGAGGTTTGCCCCAAGCCGGGCGATCTTCCCTGGGACGTCCTGGAGAACGCCCTCAAGGCGGGCTGGCGGTTGGCCGGCGTACACATGTGCGGCAGCGAGAGCGCCCGGGCCTACTTCAGATTGATTGACCGGGCTCGAGCGGCCAACGGCATGTCGATGGAAGAGATTCGTGCCATGAAAATGACGACCGAGCACTGCGACGTCGTCGGGAAGCAGCCGGATATCATCCAGGGTCTGAAGGACTACGGGATCATCCTGAGCTGTGCACCCGATCTCATCAGCGAATCTCCCAATTGGATCAAGGACTACGGCCCTCAGATGAACGACTTCATCCTGCCCATGAAAACCTGGATCGAGTCGGGCGTGAAGTTAGTGGGACAGCATTACGGAGGTGGAGCTCAGGGTCGACCGGGCGAAGGAAGCGTCGGACCGGGCCTGCAGCCTCCTTTCTTCCAGCTATGGCAAGCCATCACTCGTAAGTTCGATGGCCAGGTCTGGCAGCCGGAGGAACGGATCGATCGCGTCCATGCCCTCAAGATGTGGACCTCCTGGGCGGCTGAATATGTGACCAAGCCGGATAAGCTGGGCACCCTGGAAACGGGCAAGCTGGCGGATTTACTGATCATTGACCGGGACTACTTGACCATTTCAGTTGATGACATCTTGAAGATTCGCCCCCTCATGACCATGGTGGGTGGAAAAATAGTCGTGCTTAATAAATCCCTGGCCGGCGATTTTGGGATGGAAGCCGTGGGCCCCAGCTACGACTTCAGAGACGAGGACATCGAGCACATCGGCCGACCTCTGGCAGACAGCGGAAACTGAAGGGACAATTCTCTGGAGATGACACAATGATCTTGAGGTGGCGGCGGGTGTTACTTGGCATAGTGGTGATCGTGTTGATGGCAGGGACCGGCTTTGCTCTGTACACCATCGACCGCATGGCCCTGTCTTATCTGAGAACACCGCGTGGGCTTCCCTTCCCTGATGATCTCCTGGAGGCTCAAATCTCCTTCGAGGGAAGGATACCCGGCTACGCCTTCCTGGGAACGTCCCGGCCCTCGGAAAGTCCAGAGGGGTTCCGGATCATTCGGCCCCGGGCGGATGGGTGGGAACTGGGCGTTCGCCCTGGAGACATTGTCACTTCAGTCAACGGACGAACCTACCAGGACAGCCGGGACCTTCTGGATGACCTGATCGAGGGACATGAAGCGGAAGAAATCCTCTCCGTCGTGGTTCACCGAGACGGTGACACCCTGAACCTGGACCTCAAGTTAAGACCTTTTGTCCGTTCGCCCGCCGACCTGGGTCTCCCCTTTGAAGAGGTGGAACTGGACTCGGGAAGCGGATTCAAACTGCGCGGCTGGTTTATTCTTCCTCCGGAGTGGAGCGACGGCCGTACCGCTGTCTTCGTCCACGGGGCCCGATCCAACCGGTATCAGGGACTGGAGGGAGTGATGCACTGGCACCGTCGCGGCTACGGCCTGCTGACCATGGATCTCAGTGGTCACGGCACCAGCGAAGGGCGCTTTGTCACCTACACGGTCAATGAGAGACTGGACGTCACTTCCATGATGGAGTGGGCACGTCAGCATCCGACCGTCGATTCCGATCGAGTGGTTCTGTTCGGTACTTCCAATGGAGCTTCGGCCGCGATTTTCTCGGCATCTGAAGATCCTCTGTTACCGGCGCTGGTCCTGGATGCCCCCTTTAGTGACCTGTGGTCCACGGCTGAAGAAACCGGAGTCCCTTCGGCTTTGCTCTACCTACTGGCACCTGCGGTGCGGATTCGAGCCGGCATCGTTTTCGATGAAGTCCGCCCGATTGAAGTCATCGATCAGATTCAGGCTCCAGTGCTCTTTATTCACGGAGATGCCGACCGACGGGTACTCCCCTATCATTCAGAGAGCATGGACCAGGCGCGTCGAGAAGCCGGCCTTCCAACCGAACTGTGGAGTATTCCCGGGGGAAGGCATGGCTTCGATGACTACCCTCCCCCGGTGGATTTCTGGAACCGTGTTCTGGATTTCTATGATGAGGCTCTGGGGGCCCCGCCGGCGCGGGAAGAGGACTCCCTGACCCCTGATCCCTGACCGGTTGACCAGGCGCGGGTCTTCGACCCGCGCGTTTCACGTTTAACGTTTCAGGTTTAACGTGAATCTTGAAGGTGGGAGACGCCTCAGTGCGCCGATTCCGGATGGGCGCACGCCATACGCCCCCTCAGACCGTGAAACATGAAACGTTAAACGTGAAACTTCTCAGGGTTGGTAGCTGATTCTGTAAATCACACCGGCATGGTTGTCCGACACCAGTAAGGCGCCATCGGGCATTACCAGGAGATCGACCGGCCGCCCCCAGGGCTTACCCTCCTGCAACCACCCATCCGCAAAGGTTTCGTAGGCCGTCACCCGCCCCTGATCCAAGCGGACCAGACTGATGCGATAGCCCATCGGGTCAGGCCGATTCCAGGACCCATGCTCCGCAATCAAGATCTGGTTCCGATAGGCTGCCGGAAACATTCCTCCGTTGTAAAAACGCATCCCGATGGCCGCCGTGTGGGGGGCCAGTTTTTGAGCGGGGGGAGTGAATTCATCACAACGGCGCTGCCCACTGAATTCCGGATCGGGAATATCCCCACCGTGGCAATAGGGATACCCAAAATGAAGCCCCGCCCGCGGTGCTCGGTTGAGCTCATCCGGGGGAAGATCGTCGCCCAGCCAGTCCC
>JAZFRU010000308.1:0-9065 GCA_036445815.1 Acidobacteriota bacterium
GCCAGGGCCACGGCCGTTCCAAAGGAAGTTTCCGCCAGTCCTGCACTGGCCGATGCGAAGGCCACCCCCACGGCCAGCCCTTCAGGGATATTGTGCAAGGTAATGGCCAGAATCAGGAGACTGGTTCGATGCCAGCTGGTTTTGATTCCCTCCGCTTCCTCCTTCCGAAAACCCACGTGTAAATGGGGCAACACCTTGTCCGCTCCCCACAGGAACATCCCTCCCATGAGAAACCCGGTGGCCGCTGGAAACCAAATTGGAAGCGACCCTCCCCGAGACATTTCCACGGCAGGTGCCAGCAATGACCAGTAACTGGCAGCGATCATGACACCGGCGGCAAACCCCAGGAATCCATCAAGCATTCGTTGGGTCAGTTCTTTGGTGATGAACACCAGGCCCGCGCCCAGAGCGGTCATGGACCAGGTGAACAGGGTGGCCACGAGGACCTGTGCGAGGGGATGAAGTTCTTGAAAGGCACTCATCTAAACGTCCTCGATTGGCTCGAGGGAGCGCTTGATGCGGTCACAAAAAGCCTTCAGTGATTCTCTGTAGCTGTCATCCAGAACGGCGCTTTGCTTTGCGTCCAGGGCAGCCACGATCCGCCCGCCCTTTTCTGATACTTGCTTCACCATGCTTTCGAAGTAACGCTCCTGATCGAATCCTCGATGACACATAAACAGGGCAAAGTCCTTCCCTTCACAGTTCTTCATCTCCAGAAGATATTGATTCACAGGCGGACAGGCGTAGGTCCACTTTGGAAACCCCAGACAAATGACATCATAGGAATTTAAGTCAGTGACGGTTGGTCGAATAGAGACTCGATATCGGGGAACAAAGGATCGGCACAGCCAGCCCCAGTACCCCCTAACCCTTACGGGTTCAATCCTGGCAACGGTCAGCTCAGTAGAACCCTTCAGTTCCGCGCCAATTCCTTCGGCTATTGCCTTGACGGTCCCCTCACGTGAAAAGTAGACAATGAGAGTCTTCATTCACAGGCAACGGCCCTGCCTGAGGTCGCCACCTCGGACATGGCATGGGGATGATAGGTGCAAAAGGGTTCCTCTGCCAGATAATCTCCGGTCATGGCGTAAGCGCGAGCCCGGGATCCTCCACAGATGTCCCGATATTCGCACTCCCCACACTTCCCTTTCAGAAGAAGGGGCTTCCGCAACTCCTGAAAAACAGGATGAGATCGGTACACTTCCGGCAAGGATTCCTCCCGGATATTCCCACAGGAAAGGGGTAGAAATCCACTGGGACAAATGTCTCCCTTGTAGTTGACAAAGAGATGCCCCTTTCCCGAGTTCACTCCCTTTGGAGCCAGACCGATGCTTCCTCCCGGACCGAAGTCGCGGGTCATGTGTCCGGGCAACTGGGAAGATGAGGGCATCTTCAATGCTGCATGCGGTGGGGTCCCGGCATTGCGATTGTGCCGCTGCATCAGATACCGACGATATTGAGGAGCTTCGGTGATCTTTACGATGAAGTCGACACCATCGGCAAAGTTCGCCAGTTTCACGAACAGGGATTCAAACTGAGTCCCGTTCATTTGAGTCACTTGACTTCCACGGCCCATGGGAACCAGGAAGAACACTTCCCAGAAGACCACACCCAACTGCTGCACCAGATCCGCCATCGCCTCGAAATGTTCCTGATTGTGGGAACTGAAGACCGAATTGATCTGCAACGGCAAACCCAACTCTTTGGCGAATCGAGCTCCTCTCATGGTGAGATCAAAGGCCCCGGACACACCTCGGAAGGTGTCGTGAACCTCGGGGTTGGGTCCATCCAGGCTCAGCGCCATCTGATCCAGGCCTGCATCTTTCAGTTGATAGACCAGGTCGTGAGTCAGAAGAGGCGTTGCAGCCGGAATAGTGGCCATTCGCATGCCCAGCCGACTCCCATGGCACACCAGGTGGCACAAATCTGCTCTTTTGGCGGGATCTCCCCCGGAAAGAACGCAAATAGGCGTTCCCATCTCGGCCAGGTCCTCCAGCAGACCAAACCCTTCCTGAGTGGTGAGTTCTCCCGGAAGAGGCTTGGAGATGGCTTCAGCCCGACAGTGACTGCAGGCCAAATCACAGGCTCGAGTCACTTCCCAGATGGCGACAAAGGGGGTTTGATCAAAATCAACGGCCCCGGGATGCACCATCGGGCGTCCCTTGGTATCGGTCCCCATATTTTTCATTTCTCCCCCTCTCCAAGGATGTATCGACCTATTTTCTGTCCTCTATTCTCACGACGTCCGGCCCCCACCGAGGCTCAAGGAGATCCAGCTGCTCCGACCGCTTTCATTCTCACCAAGCGTCGAAATGTGCTGCGCCATCCGGGACAAGGTCATTTCTTGTTTGTTCCTCCAGCGCTTCCCCCAAACAGAATGCACTGGAGTTAACAGCAAGAAAGGAACCAAAGTCAGAAAACCCAGTCAGTTAAGGACTCTCGCGAAACGAGGAGGAAAAAACTGTGTGAATGACGCAGGCGAATTGGGGGATTTAACCCAGTCGGAAGCCCCGTCCCCCCTCCCTTTTCCCTGAAAGCCAGCACGATCAAAGAGTCGTCACAATCGTTGAATAGTCCCTCCTTCTCACGGACTGAGGACTTCTATCCCTCACAAGATCCCTGCTACAACCATGCCTTGGCGCGCTTGTTGCAGGCTTCTCAACGTGGGACACCGGAAACGTTGCTTTGGGAATTCGACGAGAATCATCTAGAACAAAGGCGGTTGGTCATGAAGCTGTTGAAAATTGTGACGTTTTGTTTCTTGGTAACGGGTGGATCTCTGGCTCTGGCGTCACCTGAAACCAGGGAGACGTCCCAGACTGATGAGAAGGAACCCCTCAAACTGCCCTCCTTTCACAATACCCGTTACGAGGAAGATTGGTCGCTTCTGCGAGGAACTTCTCCTGGTTCCAGCACCGCAGGGCCTCTGAAGTTCATTCCTCTTAACCAAAGCGGATCCGTCTATCTCAGCCTGGGAGGTCAGGGAAGAACACGTTTCGAAGGCTGGAATGATTTTGGATTTGGAGGGTCGGGGTCGCGCAGCGACGGCTTTGGATTGCTGAGACTTCGTGTTCACGGCGACCTGGTCCTGGGCCCCTATTTTCGTGTCTTTGTTGAAGGAAAAAGCGCTCTATCCACCAATCGAGATCTCCCCGGAGGACTGCGAACTCTGGACGTTGACAACGCCGATCTTCAAAATGTGTTCGTGGATTTGAGGATTCCTTTCGAAAAGGGATCCGCTACTTTACGCTTTGGCCGTCAGGAATTACAATTTGGAAGACAACGTCTGATCAGCCCCCTGAACTGGTCCAACACACGCCCCAGGATGTTCGACGGGTTCCGAGGATCGCTTAAATTAGGTGGCTGGCGTCTTGACGGGTTTCACACTAAATTTGTACGAGTTCGAAAGTACGCCTTCAACCGCAACAACTCGGGAACGGAGTTTTCCGGGCTCTATCTGACCGGCCGTCCGGGAAATAAACTCGCGGCAGACGTTTACTGGATTCACCTGGACCGGGAAAGGAGTGTCTGGAATGGTGTATCGGGACAGGAAGATCGACACACGGTTGGAACCCGCCTGGGAGGAGCCCTTGCCGAGACGGGGCTGACTTTTGACGTGGAGGGTGCTTTTCAGTTTGGAGATCACGGCACCAGGGATATTCAAGCCTTCATGTTTGCCAGTGAACTGGGTTACTCCTTCACGCAAGCCCCTGGCGTTCCACGCGTCCAACTCGGTTTCGACTGGGCCAGCGGAGATGAAGATTCCTCTGATGGTGAAGCAAATACCTTCAATCAACTCTTCCCCCTGGGCCATGCCTTTCTCGGGTTCATTGATATCGTGGGTCGCCAGAATATCATGGATCTGAGTGGACGTTTCTCCATCAGTCCAAGGAGGCCTTTTACCGTCCGGCTGGACGGGCATTTCTTCTGGCGGGCCGATCCAAACGATGCGCTTTACAATGCAGGAGGAGGCGTTGTCCTGCCGGGAAATCCCCTTCTTTCTCGCCGGGTCGGATCGGAAGTTGATTTCACATTTCAATACCCAATCAACCGCCATGTTGTTTTCACCAGTGGATACAGCCACTTCTTCCCCGGAGCTTTCGTTGAGGAATCCAAATCAGCCAAGGGTATTGATTTTGGATATGTCATGGTCCAGTATACTTTTTAAGGAGTCTTTGATCCGAATGCTGAAAGATCCCAGGAGCCCCAACGATAACGGCCTGAACGCTCTTCCTGCCTTCAGCGTATGCGGTTGGAGTGGTTCGGGAAAGACCACTCTCATCGAAGCGGTGGTTCCCCGTCTGCGAGAAAAAGGTCTCAAGATTGCCGTCCTCAAACACACCACCCACTCCATTTCAGCAGACCGTCACGGCAAGGACAGTGACCGATTCTTTCGGGCCGGTGCGGATGTGCTCCTTCAGGGACCGGACCACGGACTTTTCAGGATGCAGGGGGCTCCGCATGGGGATCTCAATTCGTCGGTGCGGCGTCTGTCGTCCCACTATGACCTGATTCTGGTGGAGAGTTATAAAGGATGTCCGTTACCGAAGGTATGGCTGGAGGACCCTGCACAGAACAAGGTACCGGAAAAGATCCAGGGATTACTGGCCACTCTGCCCAGAAACTCCGACCGCATCGAGTCGCTGCTCGCAATCCTGGAGACCTGGCTTCCCCGACAGTGGATAAAACCGTCCGTGTTCGGGTGCATTCTCATTGGCGGTAAGAGCCGCCGCATGGGCTATCCCAAACACCTGATCGAGACCAATGGAAAAACCTGGATCCAGAGAACCGTGGAGGTCCTCGAACCCCTCACTTCACAGGTTGTGGTAGTCGGAGGAACATCCGAGATGTCCAGGGCCGTCCATCTGGCCGATGTTCCCGACGTTCACGGCCCCATGGCCGGGGTCCTGTCAGCCATGCGTTGGGCCCCTCACGCTTCCTGGCTGGTGGTGGCCTGCGATTTACCGCTTCTGTCCCCATCTGCCCTGGAATGGCTTCTCACGACCCGATCTCCCGGTGTCTGGGCCACCCTTCCGAAGTTCAAGGGGGCGGACCGACGCATTGAATCTCTTCTGGCTCATTACGACTACCGCGCCCGGCCACTGATGGAGGACCTGGCAGTCCAGGATGATTTTTCACTTTCACACCTGGGATCCCATGCAAAAGTGATCACCCCAGCTCCTCCGTCGGCTCTGGAACCTGCCTGGCAGGACGTCGACACTCCCGCCCAACTGGAACAGGTGGGTTAGCCCCTCCAGTGGGGTGACTTCCCCCCTTTTTGAGATATACCACCACTCAGTGGGGGACAATCCCAACCCGGACAGACCTTCCTGTGTGAAATACCCCTTCTTTGTGTGATTGTCCCCACCCGCGATGTGCCAGAGAGGTATTGGTTGATTCCCCCATTTCAGGGTTATTTCACTGATGGCCTTGAACTTAAACAAAGATCTCATGGTTGTGGCCAAGAAATTGCGTTGACCGAGAAGATGTCAATCAATCAGGAGCCTTTCACAGGCCATCGTACTGTTTGACCTATAAAACCTGGGACTAAGGAGGAGGTTGATGAGCCTTTTACGAGGACTGATGGCAAGTTTTCTTCTTGCGTCGATGGCCTGTTCGCCGGCGCCCACCGAGGAAGAAATCACCGGGGGATTCGCTCCGGTTTCCTATCTAGCTTCGTCGCCTGAGCTTCTGGATCTGGGGAAGAGCACCTATGCAAAGAAATGCCTTCCTTGCCATGGAGAAGAAGGTGATGGTCAGGGTGAGGCCGCCTATCTGTTATTTCCGAAACCGCGCAATTTTGTGGAAGCAAAATACCGACTGATTTCCACCTGGGAGACCATGCCCACGGACGAGGATCTGTTCTCCACCATCTCCAGAGGAATGCCTGGGTCCGCGATGCCCTCCTGGGCCCATTTGCCCGAGAGAACCCGCTGGGGCTTGCTTCACTACCTGAAGACTTTTTCAAGGTTTCCCTTTCAACTCGGGCCCGACCATCAACCTGCCAGTGCAGAGGACCAACCAACAGGCCATGTAGAAATTCCTCCGAAACCAGCCTCCACACCCGAAACCCGTGCCCATGCCCGCGAAACCTATCTCGAAATTTGTGCAGGCTGTCATGGAGACACAGGCAAGGGCGATGGTCAGGAGGAACAGATCGACTCGGAAGGCTTTCCAACCAGTCCTCGGGACCTGACGGTTGGCATCTACAAGGGACGTCCTGATCCAGAGCAAGTCTACTACCGAATCGCCGCAGGGTTGCCCGGATCTCCGATGCCTTCGCACCTGGCTCTTTATGGGGATGATATCTGGCACCTGGTGGACTACGTGCGAAATATGTCCGGCGAGACACAGCGGGCCAAGATGGAGATGAAACGTTTTCAGATTGTGGCCGCCCGGACCGAGGCTCTTCCTGATCATCCTGATGCCAGCGTCTGGCGCGATGCCCCTGCCTTCAATCTCCATCTCATGCCCCTGTGGTGGCGAGACGACCGCCCTGAAGAGGTCACGGTTCAAGCCCTTCACGACGGCAACGAGATTGCGATTCAGCTAACCTGGCCGGACCCGACCCACGATCATACCGCCATACGACCCCAGGATTTTCGCGACGCGGCAGCCATTGAACTCTCCAGAGACATGGATCCGCCTTTTTTCGGTATGGGAGAGCAAGGCTTTGAAGTCGACATCTGGATGTGGAAGTCAGAGCGGCAGGCCGACCTCGAGCCTGCCTTCCAGGAACTGGACAAGATCTATCCCAACATTGGCATTGATTCCTATCCCAACCTGCTCCGCTCTCCTCTGGAACAGCCGACACGAAATGCCCTGACCCTGGAATCGGATCCCGACTTTGTGACCGGATGGGGTGCCGGCAATATCGTGTCCGATCCAACCCGAGGGACTCCGGCCGAGGACCTGGTGGCCCAGGGCTTTGGAACCCTGAAGGCCCGTCCTCCCGTGGATCAACGAGTGGCGGCAACCGGCACTTACTCGCTTGGCTCCTATCGATTGGTCTTCAGGCGTGCCCTTTCAGGAGGTCGAGATCGTGTCTCACTTCAGACAGGTGAGACCGCTTTGGTGAGTTTCGCCGTCTGGAACGGAAGTGCCGGTGATCGGGATGGGAAAAAGTCGGTCACCATCTGGCAGGAACTGTACATCTCACCCTAGCCCGCATTATGAATAAATTATCTACTGCATCGCCGCTATCATCCGTCCTGACTGTGTTGCGTTTCCTTCGGCCTTCTCGGCGTGCTGCCGAGAGTACGCCTGCGTCGGTCTGGGGCACCCGCTTGCGGGTCACGCGCCTTGTCAGCCCAGCGCTTTCGGCGCTTCGTGACGAGAGCTTATTCATAATCCGGGCTGACAGCCTTAGCAATCAGCTTTAAGGAGTGCTCAAGCATGACAGATCAAGGCCCAAAATCAGACATCAATCGCCGTGATTTTCTGCGCTGGATGGGAGTCGGGGCGGGTACCGGCGTTCTGGGTGGAGGAATCGGCTGCAGTCTCCTCGAACCCATTGAAGGAGAGGATAATCCTCTGTCCCGCGCGGTGACACGCGACTGGGAGAAAATCTATCACGACCAGTACCGCTATGATTCCACCTTCGACTGGGTGTGTTCTCCCAACGACACCCACGCCTGCCGAGTCCGGGCCTATGTGCGCAACGGCATCGTCACGCGCAGCGGCTCCACCTATGACTACCAGGATTATTCGGATATCTACGGCAATCATGCTTCGATCAACTGGAATCCCCGCCAGTGTGCCAAGGGATATACCTTTCACCGAGTCCTTTACGGGCCCTATCGGCTGCGCCATCCCATCGTGCGCAAAGGGTGGAAGGCCTGGGTGGATGCCGGTTGCCCGGAATTGAACGCGGAACTCAGGACCAAGTACATGTTCGACGCCCGCGGCCAGGACGAGTTCATCCAGATCTCCTGGGAGGACGCCTTTCGGAATATCGCCAAGACCCTGCGTGGCATTGCCGAACGCTACAGCGGAGAGGAAGGTCAGCAAAGACTTCTGGCCCAGGGATATCAGCCCGAGATGGTGGAAGCCACCGGCGGAGCCGGCACTCGCTGCATCAAGATGCGCGGCGGCATGGGTTTACTGGGGGTGATCGGAAAGTATGGGATGTACCGCCTCAACAACAGCCTGGGAATTCTGGACACCCTGGTACGAGGCGTTGCACCTTCAGAGGCCCGGGCAGGAAGAAACTGGTCCAACTATACCTGGCATGGAGATCAGGCACCCGGCCATCCCTGGGTCCACGGCCTTCAAGCCTCTGATTGCGACTTCAATGACCTGCGGTCTTCAAAACTCATCATCATGGACGGCAAGAATCTGGTGGAGAACAAACTGCCTGATTCTCACTGGTTCATTGAATGTATGGAGCGCGGAGGGACGATCGTGGTGATCGCTCCCGAATACAGTCCGCCGGCAACCAAGGCCGATTACTGGATTCCCATCCGTCCGGCCACCGATGCCGCTCTCTTCCTGGGCATCACCAAACTCTTGATGGACGGTAATCTCTACGACGAGAACTTCGTCAAGCGATTCACCGATTTCCCCCTGCTGGTTCGAACCGACAATTTGAAGCGCCTTCGCGCCCATGAGGTTTTCAGCGATTATTCGAGTGAACTCTCCCCCGAGGGGATTTCGATGACGACCCACGGCATGACCCAGGAACAGCACCAGCAACTGGGCGACTATGTGGTCTGGGATGCCGATGCGGATGCCCCGCGCGCCATCAACCGTGAGCAAATAGGTGGACAAATGGCCCAGAACCCGGTGCTGGAGGGAAGCTGGCGTATCCGGCTGGCCGACGGCAGCCGGGTGCAGGTGGCAACCTTGTGGAGCCTCTACCAAACCCACTTGAAGGATTACGATATCAACTCTGTCAGTGATATCACCCATGCTCCCCGGAACCTGATCGAACGGCTGGCTGAAGACATTGCCAACATCAAACCCGTGGCCATTCACCAGGGCGAGGGAATCAACCATTGGTTCCACGCCACCGAGATGAATCGGGCCTCGTATCTTCCCTTGATGCTGACCGGGAATATCGGAAA
>JAZFRU010000309.1:0-10810 GCA_036445815.1 Acidobacteriota bacterium
CACTCTCCAGAAGGGGGGCTTGTGAGGGAAGTCCAAAGTCCGGCACACCGGTCACCTGATCCCTGAAATCGGTACGGAAACCCCAGCCACGAGCCACCTGAATCTTGACACCGGCTCCATAGCTGAATGCAAGCTTCCAGCGGTTCTTCAGATCCACACCCTGTCTGAGGGCCTCATCCTGCGAGTCACTGCTGATCTGGAAGAAGGAGGTTCCAAAGCCTATCGACCCGTAGGGACGTATCCTCTCTCCTCGTCTCTTCCCATAAACCAGAATACTGTAGGCGAGTTTATGAAGCTGATGATCCAGAGCCAGAGACGGAAGGGCCGTGGTCAGATTCCGAAACAACAGGGGTTGACGGGTGAAGGAGTACTCCAACTCCGCGCCAAGATACTGCCCTAGATTCTCTGTAATCCGAGCACCCAGAACATAGCCTTGATCCAATTCCAGTCCCACATCCCGGGGGGCGTCTCCTTCAACGGGTGTGACATGCGTATCGTCTCCCGCACCGCCGAATCCACCAAAGCCTGAAACTTCCCACTTGTTCTCAGATGAACTCAAGGGGGCCTGAGCCGACGCCCCCGGAGCCAACAAGACCAAAAATGACATCACCACCAGACTATTTCTTATCATTCAGTCCCTCTATCTTACCTCAGATTGATGAGCCCGTATTCGGCTTTACCTTCCCTACTGTCCTGGGGTCATTCCTTAGATGCAACGAGCACCGAAAAAGACGAGAAATGAGGGTCCATCAGGGTTCACGGAAAGCACACGGCACGGTTACCTGGTATCGGGTGGGGGTCTTCTCTGCCCGGGGCTTGGTCTTGGCCTCTGGCGGCGATTTCGACTCTGTCTGGTCAGGAACTCCTCGAACTGTTCCATCTGCTCAGGATCCAGGATCTGTCGAATCTGTTCCTGAGTACCCTCACGAACGGTTCGATTGCGGCGATTGACCTGTTGATTGAGTTGATTGAGATTTTGACGGCTTTCCCGCAGGATCAAATCGAGCTGTCTTCGCTGGGATTCGTCGAGTCCCAACCGATCCGAGAGTCGATCCATCGCCCCCTGGAACTGGTCTCGGTTGGATTGCCGGTCCTCGGAAAAGTCTCGTCCCGGACCTGAAAAGCGAGGCTGTAACAGGAAAAAAGTGAGCACTCCTCCCAACACAACCCCCCCGGCAAAGATGAGCAACACCAAAAAGGTGGCTTTGACTCGATCGGTCAAGGGCCCGTTTCCTCCTCGGGAAGTTCTCCGAGAGAATCCACCACATAATCCATCGACAGATCCTCGTCAAAGGGTTGATCAAAAAAGAGTTCCGAATATTGCTCCGTCGACGTTCCAGGATCAACCGCAATGTACAGCAGTCCTCCCGTCGCCAACAACAGGCCCATGAAAACAGGGATGAGCTGCCGGACTGCCTGTTGAAAGTAAATGGCAAACGAAACCTTCGTCTGCCGGACCAGTTGACTGACCCGCTTCGAAAAGAAGGGGGGAATATCCATCTCCGGAGCATTCCTCACCTGGAAGCCCAGGAAACGAAAGACCGACCACCTCTCACCACATTCCTGACAACGGTCCGCATGAGCGGGTGGCTCGATGTCAAGAAAATCCAAATCCGAAAATCCAAGGTGCTCTTCAGTCATTGACCATCCGCTTTCCTGATAAGAGGATCTCCTCCAAGTCCTTCTGGAGCTTCTTCTTTGAACGACTGACCCTGATCCGAACCGCTACTTCAGTGGTTTCCATGGCCTGAGCGACATCGGAATAGCTCAGCCCCTCCAGTTCACGAAGCACAAAGGCCATTTTATCTTTGTCGCCCAGTCGCCCCATCAGTCTCTCGAGCAGGACGAACAGTTCGGAAACATCATTTTCCGTCAAAATCCCCTTGCTGGTGAACTGTTGGAAAAAATCTTCGATCCGGCCCCCATCCTCGGAATTGAGATCCGAGAAGGTATAAACCTTCTGTTTGCGAATTTTTCTCAGTTCATCCAGACAGGTATTCGCCGTGATGCACGCAATCCAGGCCTTCAAGGGTCCCCGCATATCAAAGGTCTCGAGAGATCGAAACACCTTTAGAAAAACCTCCTGGGCCAGGTCTTCAACCACATCTCGCCCGCCCACGTAATGATAGATGACATTGAATACCAACCTTTGATAGCGTTCAACGATCTCCTCAAAAGCGTGGGGATCGCCTTCCAGAGTGGCTTGGACCAACGCTTTATCCGTTGTGGGCATTCCCGGGAGTATATTACGTTGAAGGATCGCTTTGTTTCACCCAAAGCGTGATGAACCGTAATTTATTCGCTCTGGCGAGCGACAGTGGTCAACATCCCATAACGGCCGGTAATCCTTTCCAGAAAGGGAAAGAGCATCAAGAGGGGCTTGAGCAGGTAATAGGGCAAACGGCTGCCACAGGAGGCTACAGACCAGTTGATCAGGCTGTATTTGAGACAGTGGATGTTGACAATCGGAGAGAAAAAGCGATGCTCCAGCTCGTGAAAGCCCTTCTCGTGGAGGAGCTTTTCCAGGGGACGGGGAGCGAAATGATACAGATGCCTGGGCACATCGTCAAAGGCGTACCAGTAGCGTCGGAACAGACGAGCTTGCAGACTGTTTAAATTGGGCAGAGAAATAATGATCCATCCCCCTGGAGACAGCAGTCTCCGGACCCGCTCCAGGACTTCCTGAGGGCGAGGTAAATGTTCCAGTACATGCCAGAATGTCACCACATCAAAGGAGCCCTCCTGGAGCTTCTCGGAAAAGATGTCTCCCTCAATCAGCTTCAGATCATCGATTCTCTGATTCACCAGCCGAACGGTCTCCTCTGAGAACTCCACCCCCGTCCGGTCCCATTTCCGGGAGTCCAGGGCCCACAGAAACTTCCCATCTCCACAACCGACATCCAGGATACGGCCACTGGGCACCAGGTCCTGGACCAGATTCACCTTCTCCACCTCCTTCTTCCAGGAACGGCTTTGCTGGAGTCGACCCGACAAAAACTCATCCAGAGTCCGTTCGGTGTCGCCCAGATAGGTCAGGGGGTAGTGTTGTTTGATTTCCTCATCGCGCAAAGCGGGCTCGGTCCACCCGAAGCCGCAATCCGAACAGCGGTGGATCTTCCACATTTGTTCAGGTCGATTCAAAACGCGGTCAAAGGCGCTGGTGAAAAACCTCCCTCGACTGGAGGAACAAGCCGGACAGTTCATCATGCAATGAGCCTCGGATGCAGATCGACCCGTTTGGGCACCGGAAACTCCTTGGTCCGGGTCAGGAATGAGGAGTTTCAATGCACAATCCGGGTTTAACCGCTTCGGGTTACTGTGTATTATCGTTCTGCATGTTGGAACGCAACTACTTACGCATCTCTCTATTGGTATTCTCGCTCGTCGTCCTGTACTTCGTTTTTAGAATCTTCCAGACCTTCGTCCTCCCGATCAGTCTGGCCGTGATCATGGTGACCCTTTGTTATCCTGTCTTTCACTGGACGTCAACAAAGCTCCATGGTAATCGAAACTGGGCGGCCCTGCTCACCTGCATCTGGGTGACCACTGCGATCATCCTGCCCATCGTGCTGCTTCTCATCCTCCTGACAGGTCAAATCGGATCGATCTATCGACAGATCCAGCATCAACTCGAAAGTGGTGATATCCAGGATCTACTTCGATTGCAGGAGTCACCCTATGTGAAGCCGCTCATCGATTGGCTGAGTCTCCACATCGACCTGGAGAACTTCGATATCATCGGAAGCTTCACGACGGGTTTCCGGGAGATGAGCCTCTTTTTTCTGCGCCAGAGCAGAAACATCGTGCAAGGCTTGTTCGGGGTCATCGCCAACTTTCTGATCATGATGGTAACCATGTTCTTTCTCTTCAGGGACGGGTCACAACTGGTGGAAGAGGTCAAGATCCTCACGCCCCTCTCCGCACGATACCAGGAGGTCATCATCAACAAGTTTCAAGAGGTGGCCAAGGCAACCGTTATCGGGACCTTGCTGACGGCACTGGCTCAGGGAGTGGCAGGCGGGTTGCTGTTTTGGTTGGTCGGACTTCCAAATGCTCTTTTCTGGGGCGTATTAATGGGGCTCTTCTCGCTGCTGCCGGTGGTGGGCACGGGAATCATCTGGGGCCCCTGGGCTCTTTATCTGTTGATCACCACTTCCATGCTTCAAGGAGTGATCCTGATCGCCGGCGGCTTCCTGGTCGCGGTCATCGATAACGTGTTGAGGCCAATGTTTATTGAAGGCAAGGCGGAGATGCACACGCTCCTTGTATTCATGGCTCTCCTGGGCGGGGTCAACTACTTTGGCATGGCGGGAGTGATCTTTGGTCCCATCATTGTTGCCATCGGCCTCACTTTTCTCGAACTGTATAAAATGGAATTTCTGAAGGAAGACTCCCCATCCGACCAGGCATGAGCATTTATCAGCGATGGATGCACAATCGTGAGGTCCGACTTACCCTTCGGGACCCACACCGCAAAATTTTCCCGTTCGATTGGGGTTTGAAGTGGGTCAGTAACGGCAGCGGACCTACAGACCTATCCAATCCACTGGAGTCCCTCAAGAACCACGCCGACGACATCTTAAGGGACAGCGCCCCTTATTTTACTCCTCCCCCACTCCGGAATGCGGTCTTGACGGATGACGTTTTGTCTTTTCCCTCTCCCACCCCCGGATCCGACCCGGAAAACAACACCGCCTACTGTCGTACCTTCAAGGCCCCGGATGCTGAGAGCGCAGTCATCGTGGTTCCTCAGTGGAATGCACAGGAGGATAGCCACGTGGGCCTTTGCAAGATGATCACGAGACTGGGAATCACAGCGGTGCGCCTCTGCATGCCTTATCACGAAAAGCGGCTGCCTCCCGGGATGAAACGCGCCGACTACATGGTCAGCCCGAACATCGGCCGAACTCTGCATGCCACCCGCCAGGCGGTCCTGGAGGTTCGACAGATTGCCATGTGGCTGAGAGAACAGGGTTATCAGAAGATCGGAGTGATGGGAACCAGTGTCGGATCTTGCGTCTCCTATCTGGCTTTTGTTCATGATGCATCGATCTGCACGGGAGTCTTCAACCACGTCTCGTCTTTTTTTGCCGATGTGATCTGGACCGGCCTGGCCACACGCTATGTTCGTTGGGGTCTGGAAGGAAATATTTCTCTGGAAGACCTGCGTCGGTGCTGGGCACCAATCAGCCCCTGGTTTCATATCCCTCGTCTCAAAAGCTGCACTCGTCCCCACCTCCTGATTACTGCCAAATATGATCTCACCTTCAGACCCGAACTCACCGAGAAGATGTTCGATGAATACAAGGCCCAAAGGATCCCCCATCAACGAGCGGTCCTGCCCTGTGGGCACTACACGTCGGCCACGTTTCCCTTCAATTATCTTGATGGCTGGCATATGTGCCGTTTTCTGAGACACCAGTTGAGGTCCTGAAGACGGGGCAGAGATCAAGAGAATCGCCTGGACAAAAGGAAACTTACGCTGAGACGCACCGGGAAACTCCTCCTGCCTTCTGCTATCATACCCTCCGCATGAAGAAGTTGACGGTCCCCGCCCTGGTGGTTCTGATTATCCTGATCGGCGGCTCCACCGGCCTCGCCAGATACAGAATCAAGGATCTTTACATCAAACCGGCCGAGGACTATGGGGCTCACCAGGACTTCCAGAACGTCATCATAGGAGCCTATCCTTATGGCACCCAGGGAAGCACTCTGGAACTTTTTGATACCGAAACTCTCCACAGACGGCATATCCTGCCCGTCTTGGTGGTGGTGGAAAACTACAACGATTTCGCCATTCGAATCCATGAACAGGATGTGGTTCTCATCACTCAAGACGGTCTCCGCTTCCCTTCTCTCCCCTATCAAGTGGTGTTGCTCCACATTTCCAACCAGCCTCTGACAACGGATTCCACCCAACCCGAATCGCTCCGACGGATAGTTGGCAAAGAGATGGCCATGGATTTCGAGAATAAAGCGTTTGGGGAGAAACAAATCGCCCCCGGAAACTCCGATTTCGGAGTCGTTTTTTTCTGGCTCCCCGAGATCGGCAACCTGCCGGGGTCCCGGCTTTACCTCCCGGATATCGTCAACCTTTCAGAAGGAGAACAGCTCATGTCTTTTGAATTTGAATTAGGAAGGCCACAAGAATGAACAATCCCTTGGAAAATCATTGGGCTCTCATCCTTGGAGCTTCCAGTGGATTTGGAGCGGCAACCTGCCTGGAACTGGCTCGGGCAGGAATGAACATTTTTGGTGTTCATATGGATCGCCGAGGCACTCTGCACAATGTGGAAGAGCTCCGCAGCCAAATTGAAGCCACCGGGAAACAGAGCATGTTTTTCAACATCAACGCAGCCTCTCCTGACAAGCGAGAGGCGGCCCTGGATGACATGAAATCCACCATGGATGAGCAGGAGAACTCCCCCAGCGTTCGAGTCTTCGTGCATTCCCTGGCCTTCGGAAGTCTGGGCCGTTATTTCCCGACTGATTCAGGGAAACCCATCACCCAGGATCAAATGAAAATGACTTTGGATGTGATGGCCCACTCGCTGGTTTACTGGGTCCAGAGTCTGGTGACCCGAAAACTGATGGGAAAAGATTCACGGGTCTTTGCCATGACCAGCTCGGGAGGCCATCGCGTGTGGCACAGCTATGGCCCCGTTTCGGCCGCCAAGGCCGCTCTGGAATCCCACATTCGTCAAATCGCGCTCGAATTGGCACCCCTGGGAATCACCGCAAATGCCATCCAGGCGGGCGTGACGGAAACACCCGCCTCAACTAAAATCCCGGGGTACCAGGAAATGGCCGCAGCAGCCCTGCGCAACAATCCCAGCGGCCGGATGACGGTACCGGATGATGTCGGAAAGGCCATCGTCGCCTTCAGTCATCCGAATACCCACTGGATGACAGGCAACGTTATTCGGGTGGATGGCGGAGAGGACATCACCGGCTAGCGCAACTTCTTTTATCCGCCCACGTCATTTCCTCGGGCTATTCAACAACGCCGAGGGTCTTTGACAGTGGAACGACAAATCCCCTCCAGTGAGCGGACAGGATTCGATGATGTCAATGGTCAAAGCACCGGATATAGAATTCCAAGAACATACCCTGGATAATGGACTCCAGCTCCTGCTCTACCCTCAGTCTCGTGTTCCCTTGACCCATGTCAGTGTTCACTATCGAGTAGGCTCAAGCTATGAAACAGAGGGATTTTCCGGACTGGCACATCTGTTCGAACACATGATGTTCCAGGGATCGGCGAATGCCGGCAAGAACGAGCACGGCCGTTATGTGGATCATGCCGGAGGCCGGTGGAATGCCACCACCAGCAAGGATCGAACCAACTACTATGAAACGGTTCCATCTCATTACCTGGAACTGGCACTGTGGCTCGAAGCCGACCGCATGCAGTCCTTGAATGTCACGCTCGAAAACTTCGAGAACCAACGACAGACGGTAATCGAAGAAAAGAAACAGAGTTATGACAACCGCCCCTACGGACTGGCGACCCTGAGATTTGAAGAACTGGCCTATGAGAATTGGGCCTACGCCCATCCCATCATCGGGTTCATCGAAGATCTCGAGAAATACACATTCGAAGACGCGGCCGACTTTCATCGTACTTTTTATGGGCCGGGCAATGCGATCCTGGTTCTGGCGGGAGACCTGTCGGGGATCGACGCCCTGGAAAAGACCCAGGAGTACTTTGGCGACATGGCCGACCACACCCAGCGCCAATCACCCCGGCTGGAGGAACCCCGTCAAACCGCCGAAAAAGCCGAAACCTGCCAGGACCCTCTGGCCGTGCTGCCTGCCGTGTATATGGGCTATCACATGGCGCCGCTGGGCTCCCCGGAGTATTACGCCCTGTCAGTCCTGGCGCTGGTTCTTTCCCACGGCGAATCTTCCCGCTTCTATCGCCAGTTCATCTATGACCACAACTGGATCACAAGTTTTTCCGTGGGCCCCAACCAATACAAGGGACCTGAGCTCTTTTACCTCTGGTTCCAGGTTCAACATGAAATCGAAGTGGACCAGGTGGTCCAGGCGGTCGAGGACGCCTTGAAGCTGCTCCGAGAAACACCCATTTCGGAGGCCGAACTGGAGAAAGCCAAAAACCAGATTGCCTATCGATTTGTGGGGCGACTCACCAAGGTCTCTCGAATTGGAGAACTCCTGGCCCACTATGCTCTGTTCTTCGACGATGCCGGCAGGATCAACAACGACCTGGACCGTTACCTGGCCGTCTCCCGAGAGGACATCCTCGAAGCCGCCCAGAGCGTCTTCCAACCCGAAAATCGGACTCTCCTTGTGGTCGAACCGGGAAATGACTGACTCGCTGATCCTGAAATGGAGATGATGAAAGCACCCGCACCTTCGGCAGAGAAAAATATCCACTACCCGGAGATCCGGGAGAGCCGGCTGAAAAACGGCCTTCGCATCCTGGTCGTCCAGGACGATCGCCTTCCCCGGGTGTTTCTGTCACTTGTTTTCCCGATCGGGACGGTCTGTAATCCCGAGGACAACCTTTCCCTGGTTTCCCTGGCCATGGAACTGACCAAGAGTGGGACAGACACTCGCTCCGCCAGTGAAATCTCGAATCTCATCGACCAACTCGCCATACAGTTTGACAGTGACGTGCTCATGGAACACAGCTTCATCGGCATGACTTTCCTTGAAAAGGAATTGGAATCGGCGCTGGGCCTTCTCGCAGAAATGGTGATCAGTGCAACCTTCCCGGTCGATGAACTCGAGAAGGTGAAGGTACGATGGAAGAGTCACCTAATTGCTCAACGCTCGCAGCCCGACTTTCTGGCCAATGAGCGCATTTTCAAAACCTTGTACCAGAACCACCCCTACTCTCGGACCAGCATGACGCCAGAGCACCTGGAACTGGCGACCCGGGACTCTGTGAAAAACCTTTATCAAAGTCATTTTTCCCCACAGGGTGCATACCTCTTGTTTGCCGGACCTGTTGACTCGGTCACGGCAACCAACCTGGGGAAGCGCTTTCTGGGGGATTGGGACAGCAAAGAAGTCATCTCGATCCGCTATCCACAACCGACGGAGCTTGAGGGTCGACGGATCTGTTTGATCCACCGGCCTCATTCGGTGCAGTCAAAACTGTTGGTGGCTGGAAGGACACTCCCTCAAGGGCACCCCGACTCGATTGCCCTAAAGGTAGCCAATCAGATACTGGGAGGCGGCGCCAGCTCTCGCCTTTTTCTCAACTTGCGTGAAGAGAAGGGATACACCTACGGGGCCTACAGTCGACTGAAGAGTTTCCGAAATGATGGCCTTTTCCTGGCAGGAGCCAGTGTGAAAACCGAGGTCACTCTGGAATGCATCGAAGAGACACTCAAGGAGATAGACCAGCTCACCCAGGATCCTCCCAAACAGGAGGAGCTGGCCCGTTGTCAACAAGAGTTGATCGGAAGCTTCATCCGTCAAATGGAAACCTCTGCGTCCGTGGGCGCCCTGGAACTGGACAGACGGATCTACGACCTGCCGGAGGACTTCTACAGGACCTTCATCCCAAAAGTCCGCAGCGTCGAAAGAAAAACAGTTGTGGAAGCAGCACGACGCTACTTCGATCCTCACCGTTTGGTGATTGCCGTGGTCGCCGACAGGGAAGACGTGGAAACCAAACTGAGCCAACTCGGAGAACTACAAGTTTTCGACACCGAGGGGAATCCGATCTAGGAGCGGCCTCCCTATCGTTCGGCCGCGTTTGACGTTTCAGGTTTCACGTTTAACGTTTAATGCGAAGAGGGTGCAGGGCATGTTACCGACTGATGGCATCCTGCTATTTAATTTCTCGGCAGACCTGACCTTGCGTGGGCGTACGTCTGGACACCCCTACGGAGCCACCTGATTAACCTCACCCCCCCCTGAACTCCTTGGCGCCAAGCTGGCTGCCATCCGGGAGCGTTCCAGGTTCCACGTGAAGAGTGTAGAGGCTCGCGGCCAGCCCATTTTCTTGAAAAAAGGGTTGAGGTGTGAGCACTCAGAGGGAATTCACGATAAAGTGGGGGCTTCGAACAACAACCAACAATAATGGAGGGCACCATTATGTCCCCGGAAGAGCACTATCAAAAGGGAATGGACCACTTCGGAGAGGATCAGCTGGAGCTGGCCATCGAGGAACTCACTCAGGCGGTGTCCAAGAATCCCGACTTCGGAGATGCTCTTAACGCTCTGACCATGTGCTATTACCACCACGGGAAATTCGATGAAGCACTTGAATACGGAAAGCGGTTCTCCGCCCTTGAACCCACCAACCCTCTGGCTTTCACCAGCCTCTCAATGATCTATCAGGCCAAAGGGTTGATCCAGGAAGCGGAGGATATGGGAGCCAAGGCCAAGATGACAGAACAATCGCTTGATTGATCCTCACACCTTGGGGGACTGTGTATGGAGAATCATCTCGCTCGCGAGAGGATTCCGACGACGCTGTCTCTGGTGCTTCACGTAACGTTTGCCCAACTTCAACACGCAGCAGCGATAGGAGCACTGTCGACAGGCGAAGGGATACAGGTAAAAGACGCTCAGAAAAAACTCGATATTCCCGGCCCGCTTGACTCGACGCAGTTCATGATCCCCGCAACGGGGACATTCTTTCTCAGTTCTCATTTCAATTCTATTTAAAAAACAAGTTACTTCTTTCCGCCTCTGTTGTTTGCCATCGTCCAGGTAAGCAAATTTTGTGCCAACCTATCTGAGGACCAGAAATCTAGCTACTAAACAACTGATATATAAGCTCTTAAAACGTTTTTCTCAAAACCTCGGAGGGACGGCATGCCTCCAA
>JAZFRU010000310.1:0-2773 GCA_036445815.1 Acidobacteriota bacterium
GATGAGTCCCTGAAGTTTGGTGAAGGCGATCATGCTCCCGGTAAAGGTGACCGCCCCGATGATTCCGGAGGCGGCACTCGCCACCGTGATTTGAGCCGACAGTTGCTGGTTGATTCCGCTGGCCAGACCCTCCTCCAGAAAGGCTCCCACGGCCACCGCCGAGGCGGCTCCACCGAGGCCGTTGAAGACGGCGACCATCTGGGGCATCGAAGTCATGGCCACTCGAATGGCCAGGACAGCTCCGACCAGACCTCCCACCACCAGGCCGGCCAAAATAATCTGGAAGCTGACGATTCGCTGGTCCAGTAGGGTCACCACCACCGCCAGCAACATTCCAGCCGATCCCATCAGGTTCCCTCGCACCGCGGAACGGGGATGGGAGAGGCCCTTCAATCCCAGGATAAAGAGGATGGCCGCCGCCAGATAGAAAAGATTGGTGAGTGCTTGGGACACAGTTAGTCCTTTCTGCGGAACATCTGGAGCATTCGGTGAGTCACCAGGAAGCCTCCCACCACGTTGGCGGTCGCCATGGCCACCGCCAGGAACCCCAAAACGGTAGTGAGGGTGCTCAACTGCGACCCGGCGGTGACCAGTGTCCCCACCAGGGTGATGCCTGAGATGGCGTTGGCTCCCGACATGAGAGGTGTATGCAGCAGGGGAGGTACCTTGGTGATCATCTCAAAACCCAGAAACAGGGCCAGTACGAAGATGGTTAAGGCGGCGACAAAAACTTCCATGACGTCCTACTCCTTTGATTTGACGGCCGGCTCGGAGTCGCTCAGGCCCAGAACCTCACGCAGGCGAGGGTTGACGACTTCTCCCTCATGGGTGAGGAGTGTGTCGGCAATGATCGGATCTTCCTGGTTGAGGTGAATTTCGCCCTCCTGGATCAGGTTCTGCAAAAAGGCGACCAGGTTTCGGGCGTACATCTGGCTGGCGTGATACGGGAGAGCGGAAGCCAGGTTAACAGGGCCCATGATGGTGACGTCGTGGGTTATAACGGTGTCTCTCGCCTGAGTCAATTCACAATTACCCCCTCCCTCGGCCGCCAGATCGACGATGACCGACCCTGGACTCATGCCCCGGACGGCTTCCTCGGTGATAAGCATCGGGGCCTGGGCTCCCGGGATCAGGGCCGTTGTGATGACCACATCGCTCTGGGCCACTACCTGGGTCATCAGTTCTCTTTGCCGGCGGTAGAAGTCCTCGTCCATGACCTGGGCATAGCCTCCTGATCCCTCGGCTTTTTCGGTGTCCAGTTCCAATTCGACGAACTTGGCCCCCAGGCTCTCTACCTGTTCCTTGACCGCCGGGCGGACGTCGTAGGCGTGAACCACCGCCCCTAATCGATGGGAGTTGGCGATGGCTGCCAGTCCGGCCACTCCGGCCCCGATCACGAAGACCCTGGCCGGGGTTATGGTACCGGCTGCCGTCATCATCAGGGGATACATCTTATTGACGGTATCGGCCGCCATCAGCGAGGCCTTGTACCCCGCCATCATGGCCATTGAAGTCAATGCGTCCATGGATTGTGCCCGGCTGATTCGGGGCAGGAATTCCAGGGCAAACGAGGTCATCCCTTTTGCAGCCAACCGTTCAATCGCTGCCGAGTTGCCCAGTGGATTCAGAAGTCCCAGCAAGACCTGCCCGGAACGAATCTGGTCCATTTCGGCCTGTTCGGTGTCAGTCGTGAGGTTATGAACCTTCAAAAGCACGTCTGCAGACGAGAAGAGTTGAGCCCGATCAGGCACGAGGCGGGCACCTTTCTCCTGGTATTCGCCATCGGGGAAGCCGGCAGCTTTCCCTGCTCCCTCTTCGAACAGGACCTCGAGTCCTAACTTCATCAGGGTAGGCACAACGGCAGGGATCAGGGCCACCCGATGTTCATCTGGAAGGGACTCTGCAGGGACTCCCAGGATCATTCAAAAACCTCCAAAATTGCCATGTTATGCATGATACGGGTTTATCTACCGCTTCTCCAAACCACTCGTCATTGTAACGCACTCCCTTGACACGGGTAATAGGGGGGGGGGCAGTCGGGGCCGGTTCGGCATGACGACCGGGTGATCTGGATGGAATCTGACCCTATCGGCCTGATTTTCTGAACGGCTTCCCGAAATAAGGTATTCTAAAGGACAGGTTTATGGACACATCCCTGTCAGAGAATCCATCCATCGGACCGGTTCAGGAGTCGGTCATCCAGTCCGATTGTAAGTTCTGACCCGAAGCCGGAATAATACCCAGTTCGGGTAAACTTCAACGGTTGACCACGGAAGTACTGCTGCGGACGCGTCTGCGGGCGGTGACTCTTATCTTTTTCGTGGCCGGCATCATCTTTCTCATCCGCGATCTGCTCGATCAAAGTTCGGTGTCGCCTGTGATCGAGACGGTTCTGGTGGCAGGTCTGGGGATTGCGGCAGCATTGCTGTGGAGCGGTAGGTTTTGCACGCTCTTCCAGTTGAGAACCGTCGAACTTGCAATCTTCGGAGCGACGGCCGCCTTCTTGGCTGCTCAGGATTATCACCTGGTCTATCAGGAGGTAATCCAGGACAACGGAGGGCTCGTTTTGAGCCAGTCGGTCCAGGCACTTCTTCACTACGCCGTGCTGGTGGCAGCCTACGGTATTTTCATTCCCAACACCTGGCAACGCGCCGCCGTTTTGATCGGTCCCATGGCGCTGACTCCCCTGGCTGTCGGATTCCTTATGCATGTGCGCCATCCGCAGTTTATGGAGGTGGCCTCCCAGGTCGGTTTCGCGGCCAAGATTGCCGAT
>JAZFRU010000311.1:0-3631 GCA_036445815.1 Acidobacteriota bacterium
ATCCAGCAACTGGTATCTGTCCCCTTATCGTTGATCGCTGAGCAGTTGGTATCTGTCCCCTTATCCGGAGTCTGGGAGGCGCCTCAGGGCGCCGAATCCGGAGGGCCGCTCACAGAGCGGCCGCTACACTTTGCTTGTCAGTTTATCGGAGGGTGCACGGCCGTGCACCCCTACAAGAAGACCCGTATGAACCTCCAGGACACGTGGAACGTGGAACGCGGGCGAGCGCGCCAGGGAGAGCCGGTATCTGTCCCTATCAGCTGAACCATTGGTATCTGTCCCCTGGAACGCATTGGTATCTGTCCCCTGTAGCTGGTATCTGTCCCCTAACCTGTCCCCTAACCCCTAACCCCGCCGAGTGCAGCTACCCTTATCTAATGGAAAATGAAACTGGAACGTGGAACCTGGAACCTGGAACGCGGGCGAGCGGAGCGAGCCCGCTCCCTGTCCCCTGGATTCTTGTTTTTTCTGCTAAAATCCCTGGAATGACGGACTTCCGCAAACTCCTTCCCTTTATCCGTCCCCATTCCCACCTGCTGGTACTGGCACTCCTGCTGCTGGTGGTCAGTGGAGCCCTGGAGACCTTTCTGATCATGCTGCTGGCCCCGATCTTCAATCAGCTGTCGAAGACGGCCGGGATTGAACCGAGTGGAGAGGATAAATTTGCCTTTGTTCAAGAGTTTCTGGGATTGACTGCGGGCAATCTGGTGCAGGTGGCTTTTCTTCTGGTGGCGTTCTCGTTCTTCAAGGGACTGTTTCTCTATTTTGCCGAGTATTCCATGAGTTACAGCGGCCAGCAGGTGGTGGCCTCCCTGCGGAGACGACTTTATGGGCACCTGTTGGAGCAGTCTTCGGCCTTTTACGGGCACAATCCTACCGGCAAGCTGATGGCGCGAGTGGTGACGGATACGGAACGAATTCAGGAAACCGTCAGCAAGACACTCACGGATTTCATCCGCCAGGTACTGCTGTTGCTGTTTTTTCTGGGCCTGGTGTTTTACACCGACTGGAGACTGGCTCTGTTGTCTTTCGTGATTGCTCCGGTGGTGCTTGTGATCACTTTGAAGATGGGCCGAAAGATGCGTTGGGTGAGCCAACTCAGCCAGGAGAACCTGGCGGAAATCTCCCACCTGCTGCAGGAGACGATTGCCGGACAGCGCATTGTCCAGGCCTTTGGTATGGAGGAGTACGAGAGAAAACGATTCGATCGATCGGTCGGGAACCTGGTTCGGGTCAATCTGAAATCCACCCGTATCAGTGCTCTCACCTCGCCGCTGGTGGAATTTATCGGATACCTCTCCTTCGTTCCTTTTCTCCTCTATGCCAATCATCAGATCAATCGAGGGTTCACTATTGGGGCTTTCGTGGTCTTTGTGGCAGCACTTTTCCGATTGTATGAACCGGTCCGGAAGCTTTCCCGGATGCACCTGGTCTTCCAGCAGGCCTTCGCTTCCTCCACTCGGGTCTTTGAGCTTCTGGACACACCCATCGAGATACAAGATCTCCCCGGCGCTCGGGAGCTGGCTCCCTTTCAAAAAGAGATCGTTTTTGAAGGGGTGTCCTTCCAATACCAGGGACCGGATTCCCAACTCGTTTTACAGGACATCGATCTCACCATCAAGAAAGGGAAAATTGTGGCCCTGGTGGGGAGCAGCGGTGCCGGGAAAAGTAGCCTGGCAGGCCTGATACCGAGATTTTTCGATGTCGCTGAGGGCCGGATAACCATTGATGGTGAGGACATCCGCGAGGCCTCTCTGGAATCGCTTCGGAGGCAGATTGCTGTTGTCACCCAGGAGACCTTTCTCTTTAACGATACCGTCCGTAACAACATCGCCTACGGGCGAGAGGATTGTACGCCGGAGGAGATCGAAGCTGCCACACGGGCCGCCTTTATTCATGATTTCATTGCCGAGTTGCCCGAGGGCTACGACACCGTCATGGGTGAAAGGGGACAGCTGGTTTCCGGAGGGCAGCGTCAACGAATCGCCATAGCCAGGGCCATTTTAAAAGGTGCTCCGGTGCTGATTCTGGATGAGGCCACCTCGGCCCTGGACAGTGAATCGGAGCGCCTGGTCCAGGAAGCCCTCTACAATCTGATGCAGCATTGCACGACCCTGGTGATTGCCCACCGCCTTTCGACGGTTCGGGCAGCTGACCGGATCGTGGTCCTGGAGGCTGGCCGGATCGTGGAGACCGGAGATCATCGAAGTCTCATGGAGTGTTCAGGAGTGTATCGAAAGTTGTATGATCTTCAGTTTGCCGATGTGGGAGTTGTTCCCTCCTAAGCCAGCAGGGTAGGATACTGGGTGCAAATGAATATGCGCAGCATGACCGGATTTGGACAAGCCAGCAGGGCCACCGAAGATGTGGATGTGGCCGTCGAAATCCGAACCGTAAACAGCCGCTATCTGGACCTCAAACTGCGTCTGCCCAAGGAACTGAACTTTCTGGAACCCGAACTGCGTAAGACCATGCAGGACAGTTTGAGCCGGGGGCGGGTCGATGTTCATGTAGAGTTGGGTCTCAAAGCAGGAGCGCACTATGATCTGAATGAAGCCGCAGTCGAGACGTATATCAAGACGGCGGCAAAGGTCCGGGCGTTGGGAGTAGAGGGGAAACTGGATGTGTCGACCCTGTTTCAGCTTCCGGGCGTGATCAAGCCCCACTCGGTGGATCTGTCAGGTAAAGGCCTTCTGGGAATCCTTCGCGAGACCTTCACCGAGGCCCTGGGAATGGTGGTCAGCACTCGATCCAGTGAAGGCGTCGAACTCAAGAATGCCTTTTGTGAGCATGTCCAGGCACTCCGCCAGCTGACGGACGCCATTGCCCAGCAGGCTGAGAAGGTTCCGGCTTATCATCGCCAGAAGCTGACCAAGAAGCTGGCCCGACTCCAGGAGGAGGGCCTGGTGGATGAGAGCCGGTTGGCCCAGGAGATCCTCCACTATGTTGAGCGGGCCGATATTGCCGAGGAAATCGTCCGATTGCGCAGCCACACTGCTCATTTCGAGCAGGAGTTGAATGGGGGGGAGTCGACGGTCGTTGGCCGACGGCTGGATTTCATCGCTCAGGAGATGGGCCGCGAAATGAATACCATCCTTTCCAAATCGCCTTTGGCCGAACTTTCCGAACTGGCTGTGGACGGGAAGACTGAGATCGAAAAGATCCGGGAGCAGGTTCAAAATGTCGAGTAGAGGAGCTCTCTACGTGATCAGCGGGCCGTCTGGATCGGGAAAATCCAGTCTGGCCAAGAGGGCTCTGGAGGAGATTCCTAACCTTCAATTTTCGGTTAGCCATACCACCCGGCCGCCCCGGCCCGGAGAACAGGACTCGGTAGAGTATTTCTTCGTGTCTCCGGAGGAGTTTCAAGCGATGATTGGAGAGGGCGCCTTCATGGAGCATGCCTGCGTGTTTGGCCATCATTACGGAACCAGTGAATCCTACGTGGAGACCTTGCGTGAGGCGGGCACCGATGTGTTGATGGATATTGACGTGCAGGGTGCACGACAGGTTCGGAAGGCTCACCCGGAGGCCCTCTCGGTATTCGTTTTTCCGCCTTCTCTGGAAGTGCTGACACGGCGCCTCAAGGACCGCAAACTGGACGATGAAAGCGTCATCACCCGGAGGCTCAGCG
>JAZFRU010000312.1:0-2744 GCA_036445815.1 Acidobacteriota bacterium
CAGGTTCCGATACCTTCTTTTCTGAAGTTGAGGCTATTCGACATTGCCTCGACTTTGGCAAACGAATCATCGACGGCGAGGTGGAAGACTGTTCGGTAGAAGACCTCTGAAGACGCCTTGAGTTGACCGATGCGTCCACTACCGCTACAGTCCTCCTCTGCCGATGAGAAGTGCTTTCAAATTCCTGGTCTTGGGAGGACTGATCCTATTAGGGCTACGCTTTTTCTTTAAGGACGCGTTTCCTTACTATTCCATTTCGGAACAAAGCTACGGGCGATTCTGGTCCCAGTGGGGCTGGCTTCTGGCACACGTCGTAGGAGGGACATTGGCCCTGTTTATGGGACCTCTCCAGTTCTGGTCCGGTTTTCGTCGAAAATACGTGCAACTTCATCGCTGGACGGGCCGCCTTTACCTGTCAGGAGTCCTTCTAGGCGCGGGTACCGCATTTTACCTGTCGTTTTTCATCACGCTGGGGTGGGCAATCGGGGTGGCGCTCTTCACGCTGGGCGCAGTCTGGTTAACCACCTCTGCAATGGCTTATCTTGCCATCCGGAACCGTCAAGTCGACGTCCACAAGGAATGGATGATCCGGAGCTATGTTCTCACCTTTGCCTTTGTGACGTTCCGATTGTTGAACGAATTTCAATTCATCGCCGATCTCGGAATTGAAGACCGCTTCACGATGGTAGCTTGGGTGTCTTGGGTGATTCCATTGTTTGTCACGGAGGTTGTGCTGCAATGGAAACGGATCCGACCAGTCAATCTATCCGCCTGAGTGCACTCCCTCACTGAAGGTGCCACTCGGCCTGAATCATCAAGGAGACACTATTGGAGAGCCCGCCGCTGGGAGGCGGATTCAAGACGGAAATGGAGAGGGATCGATCCCCAAAGACACCCACCTTGGTATCCGGCCCCGCCATGCGAAAGCGATCGGGAATCGCCTGCTCCATCAAACTTGCAGGAATGGTGACCCTGACCCTGCGTGGACTCTCAAATATCGTGGCCAGGGAGACCCCATCCACTTTCACCACGGAATAGGTCAAAAAACCTGCTCCATCAATGACGATTTCAAGATCCGGGCTCCCCTCGATCACCCTATGAGGAGAAAGGGCACTGATCTCCGGTGCTTGAGTCAAAGGCCTTGAGGGAGGGGGAGCGGTAAAAAATTCAGGGTGATATCCAAACTCGATGAACTTTCCTGCTTTCATGACTCGTTCAATCTTCTTGGTATTGGCAATGTCCTCGAGCGGATCCGCCTCCAGGACCACAAGATCAGCGAAGTTCCCATCCTGTAGGGAACCCACTCTTTGGTTTCCCCGCCTTCCCTGGTAGCCGGCCAACAGTTCCGCACCCCATGAGGTCGACGACTGAAGAGCCTGCATAGGCGTTAAGCCCGCCTCCACTAAAAGCTCCATTTCGTGATGGATGCCCAGTCCCGGGCTGGCCACACCCGGGGCATCGGTGCCAGCGATGATCTTAGCTCCGCCCTGGACATAGCTCTTGATAAATCGCTGCACATTGCGCCTGCCCTCCTGAACCGCTTGAAGGTCCTCGGGTGAAAGCTTGGAGACCATGGGCATATGTTCGTAACGATTGGAGTAGGTCTTGATCAGGCGTTGACGGTGCAACAAGAGCTCACCCCGTGCTTTAGGAAAATAGGACAGATCGGGATTTCTCAACATCAGGTAGATTTCCCGTTCCCGCTCCCTGATTTTCGGGCTCAAAGCTCCCCATTCATAAGCCAGCGTTGGATTCAAATAGACATCATTACGGGCGGCCTTCTCGATCAGTTCATCCAGCTGCTTCCCTTCCTTCAAATAGGTCGCCCAGTGCAGGATCCGACCCTCTTCGAAATCCTCCATCTCCTGTGCAGACATCAGGGGCAAAGCAAAGGCCCAAACGTGCTCAACTGCATCCATCCCATGATCCATCGCTTCACCGGCGTCCTGAGCATGGCCAAAAACAGCCAGTCCAGCCGCATGAGCTTGCTCAGCAGCCCATCCATACACTTGCCTGTTGTTCTCTCGAATCTGCAGAAACCAGGCCACATCCGGTTCCTTCAGCAAATATTCCCGCATGGCCTGACTCACCTCCTGCCTGCTCATGGAAGGCAACAGCCGCGGGCGGCCTCCGGTATGAAACATCCGGGGAGTACTCAGGCTACCTTGTGAGGCAAAGCGTTCCTCCTTGGAAATATCCCCTTGTGCCAGGACCGAGGTGATCCCGTGATTGATAAAGATTTCGCCCATCCAGCCTTCCCAGTGGACGTGGGTATCCACGAATCCCGGGATGATGAACTTACCGGAGACGTCGATCACGGTTGCATCCGTGGGAAAGGTCGGATCCTGTCCGGAAAGGATCGATCGAATTCGATCCCCTTCAACAACCACTGTCGCATTGTTCAGAGGAGGATTTCCAAGACCATCGATCACTGTGGCTCCCCGCAGAACCACGAAATCGAGCACAGGCAGCTGCCCATAGCCTATTGAGCTCTGAACAGCACTCACCAGCAGACAAGCCAGTAAGACAAACAGGAAAGCTGAATTCCTGGACCCGCGCATCATTCTCTAATTGGCAGCCGAGTTTCCGTTTCTGTAAACAATGCGGCCGCCCAACCCCGTCATGGCGATGGGCACAATGCTGCGGTCGTCCATGCTGACGACCTTCCCATTGAAGAGAATGAGATCCGCGTAGCCCTGCTCAGCCACCAGGGGATGCAGGGACTGTGCGTAGGGGGAAACCCA
>JAZFRU010000313.1:0-3086 GCA_036445815.1 Acidobacteriota bacterium
GATGTCGACGACAAGATCATCAAGGGGGCTCTGGAAGCGGGAGTGCCTATTCAGGAGTTCACCAAGCCCTACATTGAGGCCTTCTTCGCAGACATGGAGACGCTGCGCGTCGAAAAGCCCGAACTGACCCCCTTTGCCACCGAACACATCGAGGAGATGGTTCAACTGGTGACTCGACTGAAGGAAAAGGGACACACCTATGAAAGCGAAGGGTCCACCTACTACAGGATCAGTTCCTTTGACGACTATGGCAAGCTCTCCCGAGTGGACCTGTCGGATTCGCAGGGCACCAATCCCACCGATGCCGATGAGTACACCAAGGAGAACCCTCGCGACTTTGTGCTGTGGAAAGCGAGCAAAGAAGAGGGGGAGGCATTCTGGGAGACCCCCCTGGGTACAGGCCGCCCGGGGTGGCACCTGGAGTGCTCCACCATGAGCATGAAGTACCTGGGAGAGAGCTTTGACATCCACTGTGGCGGAGTGGATCTCGTCTTTCCCCATCACGAAAACGAAATCGCCCAGAGCGAGGCGGCGACGGAAAAACCCTTTGTCCGACACTGGTTCCATTCGGAATTTCTACAGGTCGATGGGGAAAAGATGTCCAAATCCCGCGGGAATCAATACACCTTGAGGGAATTGATTGAACGGGGCTGTGATCCTCTGGCGGTCAGATATCTCCTTCAGTCGGTGCACTACCGTAAGCAGTTGAACTTCACCTTCGAAGGAGTCAAACAGGCCGAATCGGCACTCCGAAGAATCAACGACTTTCTGGTACGAATCGGTGAGGTCCCGGACGACCGATCCGAGAACCTCGATTTAACCCAACAGGTGGCCCAAACACGGGTCGAGTTTCTGGCCGGACTGGATGATGATCTGAACACGTCGGTCGCGCTGGGTGCTTTGTTTGAACTGGTTCGCAGCGCCAACACCCTGCTCGACCAGCAGCAGGTGGGTGCCGCCAACCGAGATCAGATTACTGAACTCTTTGCACAGGCCCATCAGATTTTCCCGGTCTTTACCTCTCAGGAAAACCGGGTTGCCGATGAAGAAATCAGCCAGTTGATCCAGGAACGACAAGAGGCCCGTCGCCAGCGCGATTTTCAAAAAGCCGATGAGATTCGGGTTCTGCTGGTAGAGAAAGGAATCGTTCTCGAAGACACCAAGGGTGGCACACGATGGAAAAGAGCCAGCTGAGCTTCCCGGCTGAGCAGGTTTCCGGTCTCATCACCCGTTACCTGCCGAGCCATGGACTGGACCTGGTGGTCGACCTCCAGAGAAGTCAGGGATCCGATCTTGTCGACGCCCATAGCGGTCAGACCTATCTGGACTGTTTCTCCTTTTTCGCCACCCATCCCCTGGGATTCAATCATCCCCACATGACCTCCCCGGAAGTGGTCCAGGAACTGGGTCAGGCGGCCCTTCACAAGCCCTCCAATTCCGATTCCTTTACCCGGGAGATGGCCGGCTTTCTGAAGACCTTCGTCAGGGTGGCCAAGCCCGACTTCATGGAGCACATATTTTTTATCGAGGGGGGCACCCTGGCCGTCGAGAACGCCTTGAAGGCCGCTTTCGACTGGAAGGCTCGCAAGAACCTGGCCCGGGGGGCGACCTCCGACAAAGACTTGAAGGTCATTCATTTCAGACAGGCCTTTCATGGGAGATCGGGCTACACCCTTTCACTGACCAACACCTTTGACCCTCGAAAAACCGACTTTTTCCCCAAGTTTGGCTGGCCCCGTATCGTGAACCCGACCTGCCGGTTTCCCCTGAAAGGCGACAATCTGGCCCAGGTGGAGGAATTGGAGAACGAGGCCTTGAGTCAGATCGATAAAGTGATCGGGCAGGGCAGCGATGAGGTTGCCTGCATCATTCTCGAGCCGATTCAGGCGGAAGGAGGAGACAACCACTTCCGGCCTCAATTCCATCAGCAGCTGCGCCGACTGTGTGATGACCACGAGATCCTCCTCATTTATGACGAAGTCCAGACCGGCTTGGGCACCACCGGAAAAATGTGGGCGTTCGAACACTATGCGGAGCCCGATTTGCTGGCCTTCGGCAAGAAATTCCAGGTATGCGGCATGATGGCCGGCAAAAGAATTGATGAGGTCCCGGACAATGTGTTTCGGGTGCCCAACCGGATTGATTCCACCTGGTCCGGTGGTCTGGTCGATATGATTCGCTGCAAGCATTATTTAAAAGTCCTGGAAAAGGAGAACCTGCTGGAACACAGCCGCTTGATGGGAGAGGTTCTGCTGGAAGAACTGCAGGGACTCGAGCAGGAATTCACCTGCGTCTCCAACAGTCGGGGACTGGGACTTTTTTGTGCTTTCGATCTGCCCGACAGTGACTTCAGAAACCGTCTTCGGCAGAAGCTCTTCGAGCATCATCTGATCATCCTGCCCTGTGGGGAGAGATCCATTCGCTTTCGAACGGCTCTGAACATCACCCGTGAAGCCCTCCTCAAAAGCACCCGAATCATCCGCGAAGCGTTGCACGAGATGTAGGGGAGAGCGCCCTCGCTGTCGCTCGGCCGCGTTCCACGTTCCAGGTTCCACGTTCCACGATAAGAAGAGTAGGGGCGCACGGCGTGCGCCCTCTTTTTCATCGACACTGCCTCCACATTAATTTCGTATTTTTCCCCTTCCCTCCGTTATTGCTACCACGATGAAATCCAATCAATCCCCTGACAGGCCACCACGACTTGAGCCCCTTTCCCCCAACCCTGAACCTCCTCTCTACTTGGTCACCTGCTGTATGTTGCAACGAAGGCCGCTACTTGCCCACCGAGACACCCACCAAGCCTTCGTTCGGTACGCCCATAAGAACTTGATCCGTGGTCTCCTTGTTGGACGCTATGTCCTTATGCCCGATCATCTACACTTCTTCGTGGGGCTTCTGGGTGCTTCTCAACTGGTAGACTCCCTGCGACTGATGAAGCAGGACCTCTCAGTAACTCTCAGGAACCGAGGGGAGAGGCGTCCCTATTGGCAGCCTGGATTCTTTGATCATGTTGTAAGAAATGAAACCAGTTATGCCCAGAAATGGGAGTATGTCCGAGACAACCCTGTACGTGCCGGCCTTGTGAA
>JAZFRU010000314.1:0-14637 GCA_036445815.1 Acidobacteriota bacterium
GGGGCAACAGGTGCCGGCAATCCGGTCTCTTCCTGGCAACGGGCAAGTATCTCATCCAGTGGAGGGCCAAAGTCAAAGATCTCTCCCTCACCCCGTTCGGCGCGAATCTTGTCCCGAAGCGCCTGGCTGGCCTGCGCATCTCCCACCACCACACCATAGTCCTGTTCCGCTTTCTCTCTGGAGACCAGTCCCTTGGCCACGTCGGCCTCGACCCTCTCAACCGGTCGGTCCAGGGGATCCTTCCAGCCTCCTCCTCCCGCCGTCCGGTAGATGAGCATGTCACCGGGCTCAACGCGGATTTCGTCGCATTTGGAAGGCAACCGCTCTTCGGTTCCGTTGGTCCGCACCAGGATCTTTTCGGAACGCATACCGGGTTTACCCCCCAGGATACCCCAGGGGTAGGTTAGCCAACGGTCATCATGAATCGAGACTTCACCGGATTCCAGGTAGACATAGCGCTTTTCGATTCCATTGCCGCCCCGGTGAAAGCCGGCTCCACCTGAATCGGTGACCGTGGTGTAGCCATCAATGCGAAGGGGATAGTAGGACTCAAGATATTCGGTGGGGATATTCTCGAAAAGCGGCCACCAGGAATGGCCGTCCATGCCGTCACCCATGGGGCGGCCAGGGATCCCTCCATAGGAGATCTCCATGACATAGAAGAAGTCTCCCTTCCGGTCCCATCCAGAGTACAGCATATAGGGACTGGTTCCGTAGCCGGCGGCCGTACTGAAGTCCGGAGCATTCCGAGCCAGGGCACCTCCCAGCACGTCAAACAGACGAGTCAGTGCGTGAGTTCTGCAGCCCAGAGCCGCAGGAAACCTGGGATGGAGAAGACTTCCATCGGGGATGATCACGTGCAGAAGGGGATAAAATCCGTCGTTGAAAAGGATCTGAGGATCGAAGATCATGATGAGATAAACCCCGATGAACATCTTGAACATCCCCTCATTCAGATAGAAGTTCACCGGTCCGACTGCCTGGGGGTCGGTTCCTGACCAGTCGAAGTAGGCGTGATCTCCTTCTCGCCACATGGTCAGTTTCATCTTGAAGGGACCGTTGCCCAGACCGTCGTCGTCGATCCAGTCCTCAAAGGAAACGGGTTGCTCGGGGATGTTCTGCAGGATGAGACTCGACATGGCTTTGTGAGTGCGGTCCAGCAGTGCCTGGCAGCCCGCCAGGTAGAGATCCCTGCCGAATCGTTCACAAAGCTCCAGTACCCGTTTTTCTCCGGCTCGGCAGCCCGCCACGATGGCCATCAGATCGGCCCGATTCATCTCGGGCATGCGCACGTTGTTCAGAATCAACTTGAGGATGTCCTTGGCCGGCTCGCCCTGGTTGAATATCTTGATGGGAGGAATTCGGATACCCTCCCCGTAAATCGTCTTGGCTCCGGTGGGCAGGGAGCCGGGCAGTGGGCCTCCGGCGTCCATCTGGTGTCCGAACATGCTCGACCATCCGACCAGCTCATCGTGGTAGAAAATGGGAACCAGAATTAACCAGTCGTTGATGTGCGAGATGGCCCCACCGCATTGGTAGGGATCACTGGTGAGAATCACATCTCCGGAGCGAACCGGCTGCTCGAAGGTTTCCATCATTTCCCAGATATAGGAGCCGAACTGTCCCACCAGCATGCGTCCCCGAGGGTCGGTCAGCATTGGAAACTCGTCGTGCTGTTCACGGATGACCGGACTCATGGCCGTTCGAAAGAGAACGGCATCCATCTCGAAACGGGCGTTCTTCAAACCCCCTTCGATGATGTCAAGGGTGACCGGGTCGACATCGATATCGGGAATTTCTGCTATTTTGACGTCTTTCATAGGCTCATCACTCGGGGTTGATTAGAACGTTCAGGTAGCGGTCCACCTCGGCGGAGTAACCGGGCAGGATCAACGAGGTGGAGTCAAACTCGGTGACAATGGCGGGTCCTTGAATCCGATTGCCTGGCTTGAGCTGGGCCCGGTCATAGATCTTGGTCTCAAGCCAGTTTCCCTGGAAGTAGACTTTGTGTGTGTCCACAACCGCATGAGAGGAGTCTTCCCCTTCCATGGCACTTTCCAGGAGTTGCGGCACCGGAACCTTGCCCAGGCCGACGGCTCTCAGATTGACAATCTCGCAGGGTGTCTCGGACATTTGAAAGCCATAATATTGCTCGTGTGTCTGGTTGAATTTCTCGGCCAGGAAGGCGGTTCCCGATTCCTTGAGCTCTTCGACCGTGACATCGATGGGAATCTCATAGCCCTGGCGGTGGTAACGCATGTCCACGTTGAAGCTGATTTCCTGACTCTCCGAAGGGATGCCCTCTCTTTTCATCCAGTCCTTGGCTTCCCCTTCCAATTCCTTGAGAATTTCCAGTAGCTGGTCGGTTGAGACCGAATCCAGGGTTCGAATGAGGGTGCGGGCGAATTCGTCTCGGAAGTCGGCCACCAGGTCCCCGCTGGCACACAGGAGTCCCGGACCAGGAGGGATGATGACGGGGAAGGATCCAAGCAGGCGTGCGACCGCGTTGGCATGCATCGGACCGGCGCCGCCGAAGGCCACCAGGGCAAAGTCGCGCGGATCGTATCCCCTCTGGACGGAAACCACGCGCAGCGCTCCGGCCATATTCTCGTTGACGATGTCCAGGATGCCCTGGGCCGCCTCGTGGAGATCCAGGCCCAGCGCATCGCCGATCGGTTTGACCGCTTCCTTGGCCGCATCGGGGTCCAGCTGCATCTCTCCGCCCAGCAGCTGTGGGGGTAAATGACCGACCACCACATTGGCGTCGGTCACGGTGGGTTCGGTGCCTCCCTTGCCATAACAGGCCGGCCCGGGATCAGCCCCCGCCGATTGTGGCCCGACCCTGAGGGCCTTGGTGATCTCCGGGACGTGGGCAATGGATCCGCCGCCGGCACCCACCGAGTGAACATTCACGCTGGGTACCTTCACACGGAAATAGCCCAGTTCCGTCTCTCTCGCAAGGGTGGGCTGCCCATCCTGACACAGTGCCACATCGGTGGACGTTCCTCCCATGTCGAAGGTCAGGAGGTCAGGGTACCCGGCATGCCCGGCGACGAACAAGGCTCCGGCCACGCCCCCTGCCGGTCCGGAAAGAATGGCATAGATGGGATTCTCCTTGGCCAGTCCCGTGGTCATCAACCCGGCGTCCGAACGAAGAATGTTGATGTCACCTTCCAGGCCGAGGTCCTTCAGAGACTCTTCGAGATTGCTCAGATAGCCCTCCACCTTGGGACGAACGTAGGAGTTCATGCAGGCGGTCAGGGTTCTTTCGTATTCCCGTATTTCCGGCAGGACATCAGAAGAGAGGGTCACGGGGAAATCGGGGTGAAGTTCCTGGATGATCTTTTTGATTTCTCTCTCATGGGTGGAATCGGCAAAGGAATTGATGAGAGAGACGGTCAGGGATTCAACTCCGGAGTTGATCAGGTCTTGAACCATCTCCCGGACCTGGTCGCCGTCAAGCGGTTCGACGATTTCGCCCTGGGCACTCATGCGCTCCTTCACTTCGCGAGTGTCCTCCAGAGCAGCGGGAGGGTCGGGTTTGATCATGATGATCCAGCCTGCCAGAGGTCCGGGGGTTTGAGAGCGGGCCAGGTGCAGCACCTGCTTGAATCCCTGGGTGGTCAGAAGGCCCACCCGGGCTCCTTTGCTTTCGAGCACCGCGTTGGTGGCCACGGTGGTTCCATGCATGAAGTGTGAGACTTCTTGGAGCGATATCTGGCGCTGTTCCAGAAGGCGCTTCACGCCCGTGAGGACGCCTTGAGAGGGGTCCTCAGGGGTTGAGGGGGTCTTGATTCGGGAACGGTCACCCGTCTCTTCATGGATCAGTAAAAGATCGGTAAAGGTGCCGCCTACATCAACTCCCAAGCGATAAGCCATGGGTCCTCCCTATTTGAGCGAAAGGGGACGCAACAGAATCAGATCCCCGATTCGGTTGTTGTCGGTCCATTACAATTTCAATAAAGAAATGCCGTCGTCAAGGGTAGTGAGGCAGAGGATTGACTGTCAAGACACAGGTTTCATAAGTTGTATCGGTCAGCGGTTTTTGAAGAGTATCGACACTGGTGAGCCGTCTTCCAGGGAGTGGAAAGGTCAGCTATTTAGCCGTCGGAGTCCGGTCCCTGGCGGGCCAACTCGGAGAAAAATTGGAGTGATTTCGGATTGGCGGCGGCTTCTTTGGAGAGGGCCTCCTCGACTGGAATGCCAGAGAGGATGCGCTTGACGGGCACCTCCAGTTTCTTGCCGCTCAGGGTTCGGGGAACTTCGGCGATTGAGTACATCTTATCGGGAAGGTGGCGGGGAGAGAGTTCCAGGCGGATCGTCTCCTGGATACGGTTCGCCAGCGGTGGGTCCAGTGAGACTTTCTCCGGCAGCACCACAAACAGAAGCAGACGACCCTCTTCTCCCACCGGTCCGGTTTCCACCACCAGGCTGTCCATCACCTCGGGGAGTTCTTCCACCACCCGGTAAAACTCACTGGTTCCCATGCGAACTCCACCTCGGTTGAGGGTCGAGTCGGAGCGACCGTAGATGACACAGCTTCCGTGTGGAGTGAATTTGATCCAGTCGCCGTGGCGCCAGACACCGGGAAAATCCTCGAAATAGCTCTCCTGGTAGCGCCGGTCTCCTTGGTCGTTCCAGAAGCAGATGGGCATGGACGGCATGGGTTCCTCAATCACCAGCTCGCCCACCTGATCCACGACCGCCTTTCCCTCGGAGTCGTAACTCCTGGCCTGAACTCCCAGCTGGCGGCACTGGATTTCACCTGCATGAACCGGCAGTAGTGGAGAGGGCCCGAGGAAGCCAGTGCAAAGATCGGTGCCTCCACTGAGCGATCCCAGCAGCAGGTCCTCCTTCACCTTCGCATACACCCAGCCAAAACCTTCTGGAGACAAAGGGCTTCCAGTTGATCCCAGGCTGGTCAGAGCATCCAGATTGAAGTGGGCCGCCGGATGGACCTCAGACTTGATGCATGACTGAATATAGGAGGCACTGGTCCCGAAATAGGTGATTTGAGCTCGTTCGCTGAGTTGCCACAGGCAGTTCATGTCGGGGTAGGCCGGGCTGCCCTCGTAGAGCACCAGGGTCGATCCCACCAGCAGTCCACCCGCCAGGAAATTCCACATCATCCATCCCGTGGTGGTGAACCAGAAGAAGCGATCCCTTTCGGATAGATCCAGGTGAAGGGAGAGTTCCTTCAGGTGTTCCAGAAGGATTCCCCCCTGGCTGTGGACGATGGGCTTGGGAGGTCCGGTGGTACCTGAGGAGTAGACAAGCCACAGGGGATGACTGAAGGGGACGGCCTCAAAGACGAGCGATTCCTCCCTGGAGAGAAGTTCGGTCCACAGCTGCACCCGGGATCCACTTTCCAGCCGGGGAGATGTCTCCAGATGGGGCACCACGATGGTCGTCTCCAGCGATGGGATCGCGTCTTGTATTTCGGAGACGGCCTTCATGCAGCGGTGCTCTCTTCCCTTGTAGCGGTAGCCGTCAACGGCAATCAGAATCCGGGGCTCGATTTGACCGAAACGTTCCACGATGCTGCGAGTTCCGAACTCGGGGGAACAGCTCGACCAGACTGCCCCCAGGCTGGCCGTGGCCAAAAAGGCGACCAGCGCCTCGGGTATATTGGGGAGAACCGCCACCACCCGGTCACCTTTTCTGACGCCCAGATCCCGGAGACCGGCCGCCACCGAGGCGGTTTGTCGGTACAGCTCCCGATAGGTGAGGGTGTCCAGTGGGCGGTCTTCTCCCGTCGAGAGAACGGCCGGGTGTTCATCCCGGCGCCGCAGAGCATGCTCGGCGTAGTTCAAACGGGCTCCCGTGAACCAGCCAGCTCCGGGCATCTGATGCGGGTCGAGGACCTGGCCGTAGGGGTGGTGAGACTGGACCTCGAAGTAGTTCCAGATCGAGCTCCAGAAGCCTTCCAGGTCGGTGACCGACCATTGCCACAGGTCGTGATAGGAGTCAAAGGCAAGCCCCTTCCTCTCTTGCAGCCAGTGGAGATAACGGGTCAGGTTGGCCTGGCTCTTCCTCTTCTCAGAAGGCTCCCACAGCCGGGTCCCTTCCAAAATCCGTTCGGGTCTTGGCTCGGTTGTCATCATGGAAGCAGGCTGATGCCCAGAACCATCACCAGGAAAACCGCCATCATCGCCACGGCGGTGTAACCCAGCACATCTCCCGGCCGAAGTCGGGTGATCCCCAGAAGAGGAAGGGCCCAGAAGGGTTGGATCATGTTGGTGAGTTGATCCCCGAAGGCCACGGCCATGATGCTTCGCCCCACGTCCACTCCCAGAGCCCGGGTCGCCTCCACCACGATGGGGCCTTGCATCGCCCACTGGCCGCCCCCTGAAGGGACCATCAGGTTGATCACACCGGCACTGCACAGCGTCCAGAGGGGATAGGTCAGAGGGGTGGAGATGGCCACGAAACCCTGGGCGATCACACCGGCCAGTCCGGATGAGATCATCATTCCCATGATTCCCGCATAAAAAGGGAACTGCAGAATCACCCCGCTGGAAGCTCGGGCTCCTCCGCTCACGGCTTTTGCGTAGCTGGCCGGTGTGCCGTGGAGCAGCAGGCCCAGTATCAGCAGGGTGAAGTTGACCAGGTTGAGATCCAGGGACGCCAATCCGTGGTGCCAGAAAAAATCGACCAGGAAGGCCAGTCCGGCAAGACTGACCAGTGATACCAGCAGCCGGCTGTTTCCCAGCCTATTCTTGAGCTCAGATCCCTCGTTTGCAGGGACAATGGGAACCGATTCATCCGGATCCATTTCCTCAATCTCTTCCCCGACGGGATGCATGCTCATGAGAACCAGCGGGCCGATGATCAGGATGCCCAGAGAGACGATGAGATTGAAGGGGCGGAAGATGGTTTGCGACAGAGGAATGATACCGATGCTTGCTTCGAGAAAGTGCCCGCTGGTATTCACCAGCAGAGGCGCAGATCCGGAGAGTCCTCCATGCCAGATCAATTGGCCCAGATACCCTGCGGCCGCTACCAGTGGATAGTGGATTTTGATGCCCCGTCGGCGAGCCGAGACGGCAACCTTGCGTGCCAGCAGTGCCCCTGCGATCAGAGAGAGCCCCCAGTTGAACCATCCCAGCAGACCCGCCACCAGACCCACCAGAGCGACTCCCTGGGGACCGCTCGAAGGCAAGGCTGCCAGACGGGTCATGAGCCGTTCGACGACCGGGGCACTGGCCAGTGCGTAGCCGGTGACCAGAATCAATACCATCTGCATGGAGAAGCCCAGGAGATTCCAGAAGCCTCCATACCAGTCCCGGAGAAGTTGAAAGGGGCCGTGATCGGTCAAGAGGATGCTGAGTCCGTAGACCAGCAGCGTCAGCAGCAGGGCGAAGACGAATGAGTCGGGGGTGTATTTGCGGCTGAACTCGCTTAAGAATTCCCCAATTCGGCGCATTGAGTTCCCTGATCTGACTCGAAAATCCTCAATCCGTGCGGTTCGATTGGGTCTTTTCGATTAACTGTGTGACAACTCCAAAGGTCTCCTTCAGATCCAGGTCGAGGATATCCCAACCTTTCGCACCACTTCTTTTCTGATCGGTCACCATGTCAATGGAGTGGTGCTTGAGCATTTCTTGTGTAGAGACTCGCCCTTCCTCAGTTGGGGTTCGAGTTGCTCTTTTGGTACAACTGGGCACGCGTCCCGGCCTGGAGAATATGACTCGGTAACCGGCGGTCGAAAAACCGTTCAGCGATGCTCGAGCATGCCATGACCTTGTCCGTGTCCACTCCCGTCTCCAGTCCCATTTCATTGAGCATGTTGACCAGATCTTCGGTAGCGATATTGCCGGATGCACCCGGGACCACGGGGCACCCCCCCATGCCCCCAATCGATGAATCAAACTGAGTCACCCCTTCCTCGATTCCGGCCAGGACGTTGGCCAGCCCCAGTCCGCGAGTGTCGTGAAAGTGCAGGGAAAACAAAGTCCCGGGAAACTGGGCCAGGAGTTGCCCCATCATCTCCCGAACCTGCTGAGGGTTGGCAACGCCCACGGTGTCGGCAATGGCGATTTCCTGGAAACCCATATCCACGAGTCGTCCAACCAGGCTGAAGACGTTCTTGGGAGGAACATGACCCTCCAGGGGACAGCCGAAACTGAGGCCCACCGCCACATCAACCGAAGAATTGTTTTGGTTGGCTCGTTTCAACACGTCTTCACAGGCCTCAAGGGACTGTTCGACGCTCATCCCCACATTCTTCTGGTTGTAGGTCTCACTGACACAAACCACCAGTCTCAGGCCGTCGACACCGGCCTCCAGAGCTCGATCGGCGCCTTTCAGATTGGGGATCAGCGCAGTGTAGCGCACTCCGGGTGCCCGCTCGATGCGGTTCATGACTTCAGCTGCATCCGCCATCTGTGGAATCACCTTGGGGTTGACGAAGGAGGTGGTCTCAACGATGGGAACACCGGTTTGAGAGATGGCATTGATGATCTCCACCTTCTTGTCGGTGGGAATGAAGACGGGCTCCATCTGGAAGCCGTCACGGGCCCCTACTTCCACTATGGTGATCTTGTTGGGAAGACTCATCACTACCCCGTCATCAGGAGCGCGTTATCGCTTCACAAGGATGTGACCGATCACGTCGGTATGGGACTGGGCAAACCATACTCCCCGCTCCGGATCGGCGGCCATTTTTCGAATCTCGGCCCTGGGCGTGGGAATCGGGTATTCCACGAACATCTTCTTGGATCGATCAAAGCTCGACAGGCTGTTGCTCAGATACCCTGCCACCCACACCGTGTTCTGGGCGTCCACACGAACTTCGTAGGCTTCAGAGCTGGGTGAGGGTAATTCGTACTCCTGGATCTGTCCGGTATCGGGATCGAGTTTGCCCACCTTGTTGGCCAGCCACTCGGTGAACCAGATATCTCCATTTTGATCCACTGACAGGCGACGGGGGCCGGACAGCTTGGTGGGAGTCGGGTACTCGGTGATCTCTCCGGTTTCCGGATCGAGCTTGCCGATGCTGTCGGCGAAGAGCTGACACCACCACACCTGATCCTTCTGATCGACCACGATTCCATAGGGCATGGCCATTGGCGTGATCAGATCATAGGCGGAGTATTCGTGGGTCTGGGTGTTGACCTTGCCAATTTGATTGGTCCAGTACAGGGTGGTGTACATGTTGCCCTTGGAGTCTTCAACGATCGTGTTCCCTCCGAAATTACCAATTTCGGTGATCTCGCCGGTTTTTGGGTCGAGGCGGCCCACCTTGTTACCTCGGGCTTCGGTGAACCAGATCGATCCGTCACGCTTGGAGTAGGTGATTCCATGGGGCACCGATCCCGGGGTGGGAACCGGGTAGGATTGAAACTCTCCGGTGCGGGGATCCAGGCTGGCGATCCGGTTGGCCTTGTACAGCGCAAACCAAACCATTCCCTGAGGCGTGACAATGATGTTGTGGGGATAGACGTCCGCTGTGTTGGTGGAAGGAACGGTCACTTCCGGTTGCGGCTGATCGGGAATGCTGTACTCGGTGATTCGAACCGGCATGGCCAGGGGTGAAGCCTCGGGAGCGTCTTCAAAGGGCTTTCCCAGGGGGACGTCTTCATTGAAGTACCTGGAGAAGTAGGCGACGACTCGGTCCATCTCTTCCTCGGTGATATCCTCGCGTCGACGCGGTGCCATTCTCTTGACCAGGGTGTCCCATTCGGCATGGCTCTTTCTCGCTTTAAGGAAGCTCAGCATGCTGTGGCACCGAAAGCAGGTGTCCACCACCAGGTTCTTGTCGGGGTGCTCGGGGAACTCGTCAAAGACATTGGCCGATGAAAGGTAGGTGTCTTGATTGGAAACTTTCTGGACAACCAGGTCGAGTACCAGATGCCCCGCGGGTTGAATGTCGCTCTTGACGTCGGACCGATAGCCCTTGCGCTCGGCTCGTACTTCATAGGTGCCCGGAAAGAGAGCGTCGGCGTAATAGCGGCCTCCGGCTTGACTCAGGACCGACACGCTGATGTTGCGATCCGTATTGATCAGTCGAACCAGGACTCCACTCAGGCCGCCCCCGGTCGATTCGGTCACCGTACCGGAAATGGTGACTCTTTCAAACTTGGGTTCCGAAGCAAAGTTCAGAACCAGAAGACATGAGAGGACCATGGCACCCAGGATAAGTTTTCGCATCTTTCCTTCTCCCCGTTCTCTTCAGTTTCTCAGGTGAATTCAAGTATTCCTGGTACCGATCATACGGCCGCCCCCCCCAGGTGGCAACCCTGGAGTGGTCAAGAGATTCATGTTGGTTGAGATGGAGCCCGGCCGGGCCCTCTTCGGTCGGGTCAAACTCGAGATGTTAATTCACTCGCGAGGGTATATACTTGAGATATCGTCACAAGGGCAGCTCTGCACTCATCCGAGTCAGGGGCCTGAGTTGTGATTCGGGGAAGATCATGGCTTTGCAACGGACACTGGGAGCAATTACTGGCCACACCGATCACCTGGTCCAGGTGGATAAAGCCGGACTGAGGGAAGGGGACTGGATCCTGGTGACGACTCTCAACTCCACCTACTCGATTCGGGTGCTCGACGATGGGTACTACCATATTTCAGGGGGATGGTTCGATCATCAGGGCCTGTCGCCTCTTCGCACCACGATCACCGGGTGTACCTGGGGTGGGAGTGCCATCAAGGTGGATATTGTGGCGGCCTGTGGGCTGCACCTGGAGTTCGGCAACCGAGTCGTGACCAGCCGAATCCAGCATTGCAGTGTCTTTCGTTTTGGGGAATACGCCCAGAATTGACTCCTGACCCCGGATCTGTGGCGCCGGCCGTGTGCCTCGATTCTTGAATCTTTATCGTCTAAACGGGAACTGATATAACTCTCGAAGACTTGCAGGCGGCTTCTACCAGCGGAGAGGTTTAAATGTATCCTGAGAAATTTGACTACTTTTGCCCAGACACCCTGGAAGGTGTGATTGAACTACTGACTCAATACGGCGATGACGCCAAGATCATGGCGGGTGGCCAAAGCCTGATCCCTCTCATGAAATTGAGACTGGCCAGTCCCAAATACGTGATCGACCTGGACAAGCTCCAGAACCTGTCGGGCATCTCTGAACAGGGGGGCGAGATCGTCATCGGGGCAATGACCCGTTACGTTGAGCTCGCGGAATCGGAGCTGGTCAAATCCAAACTCCGCTTGCTCCACGACGCGGTCAATGTGGTGGCCGACGTTCAGGTGCGCAACCTGGGCACCGTGGCCGGCAGCCTGGCCCATGCCGACCCCGGTGGAGACCTGGCTCCCGCCCTGCTGGCCCTGAACGCACAAGTCGATTCGGTCAGTTCCAGTGGAAATCGAACTCAGTCAGTGAGCGACCTGCTGGTCGATGCCTATTTGAGTTCTTTAAAGGGCGACGAAGTGATCACCGGGATTCGAGTTCCGATTCCACCCGAGGGCAGTGGTGGAACCTACCTGAAATTCGAACGCCGGGCCGGTGATTTTGCAGTGGCGAGCGTTGGCGTGCAGCTGACCCTGGACAAGAACGGTGGCTGTGCCGAGATCGCGATTTCCATGGGAGCCGTGGGTGTCACCGCCCTGCGGGCTGCCAAGGCGGAGGGACTGCTGCGGGGCCAGGCGGTTTCCGATGACCTTCTGAAAGAGGCGGCGTCAGCGGCCTCGGCTGAAACCGATCCTTTTTCGGACATTAGAGGTTCGGAGGAATACAAGCGCCACCTGGTCGGGGTACTTCTTCGTCGGGCCTTCGACATAGCATCCAGACGAGCAGGTGGGGAGGAAGTGTCAACCGCCCATGTCTAAACGAGAAGTCACCGTCACGGTGAACGGTAAGGAATACCGGCGTGAGGTGGAGCCGCGTATGCTCCTGGTGGATTTCTTGCGGGACTCGGCGGGGCTAACGGGTACGCATGTGGGGTGTGATACCAGCAACTGTGGGGCCTGCACGGTCCTGATGGAAGGGAGAAGCATCAAGTCGTGTACCTTCCTGGCGGTTGCGGCGGATGGCCGAGACATCATGACGATTGAAGGTCTCGCTCAAGACGGGGATCTCCACCCTATTCAGAAAGCCTTTTGGGAAAACCACGGACTGCAGTGCGGGTACTGCACGCCGGGCATGATTCTCTCTACCGTCTACCTCCTTTCAAAAAATCCCAATCCGACTGAGTCTCAGATCCGAAGAGGCATTGCCGGCAACGTGTGTCGATGCACCGGTTATCAGGGCATCGTGAACTCCATTCAAAGTGCGGCAAAGACAAAATGAAAACATTGACGTTTCCCCGGGAAAAGTGGATCGGGACAGGAGTTAAGCGCAAAGAGGATGTGCGGCTGCTGCAGGGGAAAGGCCAATTCACGGATGACTTGAAGATTCCCGGAGTGCTCCACGCCGGACTGGTGCGCAGTCCTTATGCGCACGCCCGCATCAAGAAGATTGATTTCACAAAGGTCCTGGAAGTCTCGGGAGTGGTCTGCACTCTGACGGGGCAGGAGGTCCAAGAGCTCACCAATCCTGTTCCCAACAACCTGCGCGATCCCTACAGCGGAATCGAAGATTATTGCATGGCGGTTGGGAAGGCCCGGTACGTGGGTGAGGTTGTGGCCGCCGTAGTCGCAGAGGACAAGTATCTGGCCGAAGATGCCCTGGGACTGGTCGAGGTGGAGTACGAGCCCCTCGAGCCTGTCTTGGATCCTGAGAAGGCCCTGGAGTCCACCTCCGCTCTCGTCCATGAAAATGTCCCATCCAACCTGGTTTGGGAAGGGAAGTATGACTACGGCGACGTGAAGGGTGCCTTTGACGAAGCCGACCTGGTGATCAAGGATCAGTTCTACTTTCATCGTTTTACTTCGGCGCCGCTGGAGAACTCGGTGGTCATCGCCGATTACGATGAGCGGAGGGAATCCTTCACCATCTGGAGCAACAATCAACGGCCGATGTTCAACCATCGTTTTGTGATGACGGCCCTGGATGTTCCCGGCGAGAAGATCCGATACATCAATCCAGATATCGGCGGCGGATTTGGAATCAAGAATGACAGTTACCTCTATTTGATCCTTTTGGCTTTACTGACCCAGCGTGCCGGAAGACCGGTCAAGTGGGTCGAGACGCGAACGGAGCATCTGACTTCCAGCCTTCATGGGAATGAGGTGTTCTACGACGCCGAGGTGGCGGTGAAGAAGGACGGAACCATTCTGGGGGTGAAAGCCCGTGCCGTTCATGATGAAGGGGCCTACATGAGAAGGGAGCCGATTGGAGCGATCAACTTCATTCGTCATGCCACCGTGGGTTACAACTTCAAGAATCTCAGTATGGAACTTGCCTGCGTCGCGACCAACAAGTGCCCGGTCGGTCCCAACCGATCGTATGGAAAGATGCAGCAGTGCTTCCTGGTGGAGCGCCTCATTGACATGGCGGCCACCAGGCTTCAGCTGGACCCGGTGGAAGTACGTCTCAAGAATTTCGTCCAGCCTGAGCAGATGCCCTATGAAACTCCTACGGGGTGCATTCTGGACGGAGGGGATTACCCCGCTGTACTGAAGAAGGCGGTGGAGTTGATCGACTATGCCAAGGTCCGAGAGGAACAGGCCAGGGGACGCGAATCGGGCAAGTACATCGGCGTCGGCTTTGCTCTGGGTATGGATGGCTGCCCGGTCAATTCCAGTATCCAGAGGATGATGAACCCAGAGCTGAAGGCTTCCGGTGACGCTGAGGCGGCCTGGGTCAAGATCAATCCCGATGGTCAAATCGTAGCTTCAGTAGGAAGTACTCCGCAGGGGCAGGGACATGAGACGGTCGTGTCCCAGATCGTGGCCGATGCGCTGGGTGTGCACCCCGATGATGTGTATGCAGTCGCCGGGTTTGACTCCACTGTGAATCCTTCCTGTCCGCAGTCGGGGACCTATGCGAGTCGTTTTGCCATCGTGGGGGTTGGAGCCGTCCTGGGTGCGGCCTTGAAGGTGAGAGAAAAGGTCCTGCAAATTTCAGCTCACCTGTTGGGAGACGTGAGGATCGAGGACCTGGAGTTGGAGGACGGCCGGGTTTTCCTGAAAAGTTCGAAGGATCAGGGTGTGACTCTTGAGGACGTTGCTCGAACCGCCTGGCTGGACCTGGCCAATCTTCCCGATGATGTGGAAGCCGGTTTGTTCGGCCATTACGTCTATCGAGCCGACTTCAAACTTCCAGTCAATGAGAAGAAGGGGAATTTTTCTTTAACCTACTCCTACGCCGTCACTGGGGCGGTCGTCGAGGTGGATATCGAAACGGGACGAATCAAGGTTTTGAGGCTGGTTTGTGTGGATGATGCCGGCAAGCGTCTGAATCCTCTCATTGTGGAGGGACAGATTCACGGAGCCATCGGCCATCAGCTGGGCGCTGCACTCTACGAACGGTTGCTCTATGACGATAGTGGTCAACTCGAGACCTCCACTTTCAAGGACTATGCTGCACCGAGTGCTGCTGATTTCCCCAAGTTCGAGGTCGATTACGTCGACAATCCTTCTTTGGCCACGCCCTGGGGCGCCCGAGGCGCTGGAGAAGGGGGAGGCTCGCCCCTGATCGTGGTCGGCAGCGCCGTTTCTGATGCCTTGGCCCCTTTCAATGTGGAGATCAAGAGTTCACATGTCACTCCCGAGGATGTTTTAAAGCAGATCAACGACTAGCC
>JAZFRU010000315.1:0-11325 GCA_036445815.1 Acidobacteriota bacterium
AAAGTCCATCTCGTCGGGCACTCCAGAGGCGCCCTGCCCACGACTCGGATCGCGGTGGAGCACCCCGAACTGGTCGAAAATCTGATTCTTTTCAACAGTCGAACGCTGGCCCCGGATGCCCCAGCTGCGCCCTCCACTCCGGCCGCCGTTCCGACCCAGACCAACCCGGTGCCGGAACCCCCGGTTCCCACCCGGGAGTCGATTCGCTATTCCTTGCTGTCCGATCCCTACGTTTACCACAGGGATCACATCACCGATGAGTACGTTGAGGCCGAGCTGCAGTTGGCCCTGCTCCCCAAGCTCAAGGATGCGGGCGAGCAAATGAGACGGGTGACCTCGGATTGGGTCAGGAGCCATCCCGAAGAGATGAGGGAGAATCCCAGGCTTCGGGGACGGTGGTGGTACGGTCAACTCAAAACAGACACCTTTGACCGGATCCGGGCCGGAGGGCTGAAAGCCCCAACCCTGATCATCTGGGGGTTCAATGATCCTTCAGGCCGGCCCGCCCTTGGCGTTAACCTGTACAACATCATCGCCTCGGCCTCGGAGCGGGCGGAACTGCACTTTTTCAACAAGAGCGGACATTATGTTTTCCAGGAGTATCCTCGGGAAATCACCCGGCTCGTTGTTGATTTTGTCAGGAGTTCCAAGGATTGAAGAAACCTGCAACTCCTGAACGCATCATGCAACTCGGTCTTGGCTTCTGGGATTCCAAGACTCTGCTCAGTGCTATTGAACTGGGTGTTTTTTCCGAGCTGGCCAAAGAGCCCCTTGATGCGAAGAAGTTGAGAGAACGCCTGGGTCTCCATCCACGGGGTGCTCGGGACTTCTTCGATGCTCTGGTGTCTCTTGGAATGTTGAGACGCAACGGCGGTGACTACTCCAACACCACCGAGACCGATCTTTATCTGGATCGAGCCAAACCCTCCTATATTGGAGGCATGTTGGAGATGGCCAACACTCGTTTGTATCCCTTTTGGGGAGCGTTGACGGAAGCCCTGCGAACCGGTCAGCCTCAAAATGAAGCGAAGCAGGGAGAGGGTCTTTTTGAGGCCATTTACAGCGATCCCGACAAATTGAGGGAGTTTCTCAAGGCCATGACTGGATTGAGTATGGGGGCCAACAGGGCCATCGCCGAGAAATTCCCATTCGGAGACTACCAGACGTATATCGATGTTGGGACGGCTCAGGGAGGACTGCCCGTACAGGTGGGCCTGGCTCACCAACACATCACCGGAGGGGGCTTCGACCTTGAAGTGGTGGCTCCGGTTTTCAAGGAGTACGTCGACTCGTTTGGCCTGGCCGAGCGACTACGCTTCTATCCCGGAGACTTTTTCGAGGATCCGTTTCCCAAAGCGGATGTGATCTCCATGGGGCATATCCTTCACGACTGGGACCTGGAGGAAAAGCGCCAGTTGATCGCCAAGGCCCATCAGGCTCTTCCTGAGGGTGGCGCTCTCATTATCTGGGAATCGATCATCGATGACGACCGGAGTGAGAATGCCTTCGGGTTGTTGATGAGTCTGAACATGTTAATTGAGACCCCGGGAGGCTTTGACTATACGGGGGCAGACTGTTGTTCCTGGTTGAAGGATGCGGGCTTTCAGGAGGCTCGGGTCGAACATCTGGCAGGGGCGGACTCCATGGTGGTCGGGATCAAGTAGTTGTCCCTGCCGCTCTGTTAGCCCGCATTTCGCACACCTTCTCGTCACGAAGCGGTGCCGATGCAGTAGAGAGGGTGTGAGAAATGCGGGTTAGGACCGATCGGTGACAGACCGGGCTTACTTGTCGAAAAGGTCGAGGTATTTCCCGTAGCCCTCCACCTCGAGGCTATCCTTGGGGACAAAGCGAAGTGCTGCCGAGTTGATACAGTACCTGAGACCGGTGGGGCGCGGCCCGTCGTTGAACAGATGTCCCAGATGGGAATCGGCATCTTTGCTGCGCACTTCGGTTCTCACCATGAAGAGGCTTCGGTCCTTTTTTTCGACCAGGTTCTCCGCCTCCAGAGGGCGGGTGAAGCTGGGCCAGCCGGTGCCTGATTTGAACTTGTCGGTGGAGCTGAAAAGAGGCTCTCCACTGACGACGTCGACGTATATCCCCCCAGCCTTGTTGTCCCAGAACTCATTGCGGAAGGGAGGCTCGGTCGCGTCCTGCTGGGTGACCTGGTACTGGATGGATGAAAGCGTGGATCGCAGAGACCGATTATCGGGTTTGTGGTAGGCGTTTTCCTTGTGAGCCGTGGAATCCGCCTCGGAGATGTGGAACTCTTTATTCTTCCACACCCTATCGAGAAACCGGTCGCGTCCCGAGTTGAAGCGATAGAGTCGATAACGGATCGAGTGATTCTTGTAGTAATCCTGGTGGTACTCTTCGGCCTTGTAGAAGGTCTGGAGTGGGGTGATCGGGGTCACGATGGAGTGATCGAAGATCCCGGAATTCGCCAGCGACTTTTTGGACTTCTCGGCAAGTTCCCTCTGTTCCTCATTGTGATAGAAAATCGCCGTCCGGTACTGCGGTCCGCGATCCACGAACTGCCCTCCATGGTCGGTGGGATCCACATGGGTCCAAAAGACCTCGAGCAACTCTGAGTAGCTAACCTGGGCGGGGTCAAAGAGGACCTGAGCCGCTTCCACATGGCGGGTGCGTCCTGAAGAGACCTCTTCATAGGTGGGGTTGGCCTTTTCTCCACCGGCATATCCGGAAATCACTTCGGTGACCCCCGTTATCTTTTCGAAATCGGCCTCGACGCACCAAAAACAGCCCCCCGCAAAAGTGGCGGCCGCCTGGTCGGCCGGGACCGGTTCTTCAGATGGTGCCGGCGCTGACATGATGATGCCAACCAGAGCAAAAGTGAAAAGGACGGGTATCGTTACTGCAGCCGTGTATTTCATTCTAGTGGATCTCCTCTCCCTGAATAGCATAGACGTCGTTGGAAACAATAAGTTTCAGGCTTCAGCCCTCTGTGGGGAGCAGGGGGATCCCTGACCCCTGACCGGAGGCGCGTCATGTGGTCAGGGCCTGCTTTCGGTTGTTCCACGGCAACCTGGCCAGCAGGCCTTCCATGGCGCAGTATCCAGTGATGCCCGTCACAGCCAGTCTGGCACCCACCAAAAGGGGCAGAGCCATGGTTTGCAGGATATATCTACATATCTGGGTATATCAATCAGGTTGGACAGGGTTTTTTAAAAAAAAAGTGTCCCGAACCGTTCAGACGAAGGGTATAATCTCTGAGAATGTCCCCAAAAAGTAGCCAATCCGGATTTTCTCTAATTGAACTGCTGATCGTGGTGTCGATCATCGGCATCATTTCGGCCTTTGCGATTCCAAGGTTAGCTGCATCCAGAGCTGCAGCGGGGGATGCTGTCTCCAAGGCGGATCTGAGAAATGTCATGACCGCCATGGTGCAATACCAGTTACGTTTCGGTGTGTATCCGTCTGCAGTAGCCGATATGACTCAGGTGGGTTTCAGCCCTTCTTCGGGAGTGACTTTCTCCACCTTCAAACTGGAGACCAAAGACGGATCACCGTCGGTTCATATACACGTCCAGCATTCGAATTCTTCGAATAAATGGCACGCCCATTACCCATTCCAGGGTATGGCGATCGAACCCCGTTAGCGGCTGCCGGTCGTGACTGCGCCCCGGGCGGTGAGACCGGCACGGTGTGTTCCCAGGCGGTTATTGGGGAATACCGACGTCCTGGTGAACCGGCACGATGGTTCTTCGATGAGTGCCCTCGCCGATCAGCTTTTCGCCCTCGCTGACCCGGACCTCGAACAGAAGCTTGCGGCCGTCGGCCTCCAATAGCTTTGTCCACACCGTTATCTCAGCACCCAGGAAAGCGGGCGCCTTGTGCCGGACATAGACTTCATATCCCACGCTGGCGAGACCTGCTGGAAGCAGGGGGCGAATCAGATCGGCCGAGTTGAGTTCCATGAATCGAATCATCATGGGTGTGCTCAAGACCTGAATGCCTGCGGGTGACACCACATGCTCCGCTTGAACCTGCAACGCCTGTTCCCGCGTTATCCCGGGGGGAATCTCATCGAATGGTTTCATTTTCGTTGTTTCCCCCATTTGGGTCGGTACGATCCATGAATTCCCGACACCGGGCCTTTCCCAGCCTGACCTTTCACATGGCTGGTCGTCCGCGCTCCTCCAGGAAAAAGAAGTCGGGTTCGTCACAGACCCCGCAGCGTTCCAGTTCCTCTTTCAAGTCATCCGATTGAACGAACTTACGACTTCCTTCATGATCTTCCCATTCCAGCAGGACGAAAACTTCATCGGGATTATCGGTATTGCGGAAAACAAAGCCACCCAGTGAACCACTCTTCTGGCGAGTGAGACGATGTTCAATAAAGGCATCCTTCCACGCCGTGAAATTTTTTACCTGATGCCGAATCAGTAGATACGCCATGTCTTTTTCAACTCCTGACTTGTTGGGAAACGGTTACAGCTTCGTGCTTGTTGGCATCATTCGCCAATGACATCGAAGTTGGTAGAGCGCGGAATTCTCACTTCACTCCACACCTTGGCCCATGGAACTCGGGATGGATGATCCGAATAGGCCACCTTGTTCTCGACCGTGTCGAACTCCAGAATCAAACCGTGGGTGCGGGTGATATCGCCCACAACCAGGGGCCTCCGCAGCTTGCCGACCCAGGCCCGCTGCAACCCCGGCATCGTGGTGAGCAACTGTTCGGTGGCTCTCTTGAAGTTTGCATGGTCCCCGGGTGTTGCGTCTTCGGCTGCGGTCCAGGCAACCGCGTGAACGGTGGTCGGTTCCAGCCTTCCGCGACTTTGGCCCATGACCCATCCTGCCAGGAAGAGGGTGCCTCCGATCATCAGAAACATCAGTCTACGCCCCGTACTGTTTTTCATAAAATCCTCCAAACTGCAGTCAATATTCCTTCGGATTGTGGACGAGTCGAGCCTCGGGTGGCAAGCAGAGAATGATCAAAAGGTCCACTCTCTGACGCCAGGGACCTCCGCTCATCAAGAAACAGCCTGCTCCTGGATGGCAAGATGAATCTGCATGCACTCATTCATTACCGGGGCCACCTCCTGCATGATGGCCAGGATCGATTCTACCAAATCGGATCCGATCGAACCGTGCACTTCTTCCGGGGTCATTGGATAGTACAACTGGAACACCACCCACTCCGGGTCCGGATACCCTCGCAAGATTTTTTTCAAGGCCGCTGCTGAAGGAAAATGACGGTCATCGAATCGAGTGCCTGACTCACGCGTTCCGCAGTAAATCCGGAAGCCGTCCTCCTGGACCAGTCGCCGGAGCAGGCGATACAGCGTGGATCTCCCGTGGATGGCCTGAACCAGCCGATGCCAGTCCCAGTCCTCTTGAAGTTGATACCTGGAGTGCTGACCGGAGGACTCAATCCTTCCCCGCTCGATGTGAAGGCCCGCCTTGAAGAGGACTTCTGTACGGTCCATTTTGATGAAGAACTTGGAACACCCGAAGTTCACATCAGCCGAGATGGGCTTGGCCGTCCGGTTGGCCTTGGGTAAAAAACAAATCCACTGCCAATAAACCCCCCGGCCCCAACGGTCAATGACGAAGTTTTCCTCGTAAAGGGACTCCAGGCTCAGTTTGAGGAGTTGGGTGATCCGCTGGTGAGGCTCCAGATGGCCCACTCGAATGCCTTTTTTGAAATCCAGAAACTCGGGTCGGAATCCCTCAAAACGAACAGACATTCACGGCCTCGGGGCGTCCCTAAGGGAGTCCCTTGACCTCGATGGGGGCGGTCAGCTTAAGGTTTCCCCAGGTCACTTTCAAGGTGACGTCGGCGGGGTTGTCCTTCGGGTGTTCCAGTGTGATCATCAGGTTCTCAACGTTGTCCGTCGTTTTCGAGTGGCTCATCGGAACCGTGAAATCGACGGTCGCCTTGGCGATTTCCGAGGCATCAAGCCGTGCCTCCCGGATGGTATCGGGGTTCATGAAGGCCAGACTCCAGGTGTCCCCATCCTGGGATCGGTGAACACCCAGATAGTAGGAACCCACCCCAATGTCACGACCGCTGACTCTCAGAGGCAGGTTGGTGTCCAGGACGGTCCAGAAGTTATTTCCCAGGCGCCAGACCTGCCCTCTGGTCATCTTGTCAAACAGGCCCAGGTCTTCATACTCGGCCTTCCAGACCGGCTGTCCGTAGTGGACCACTAACTGGCCTGGAAAGCTGTTGTCGGCCGGGTTCATGTACAGAATTCTGGCTGCTGCACGTTGGGCCACTCTTCCTCCCCCGACAGCTCTGAGAGATCCCTCCTGGGCGTAGAGTGGGGAACCGACCAGGGCCCACAGGGCCAGGAAACAACTCATCATCTTCATTTTTCTCATTTTTTGCCTTCCTTGAATCTTTTTCTTAGAAACACGGATGTTCCTCACGAAGTGTGGGCGAGACCGCGTTTGTTGAAGTACTGCTGATGGTAATCCTCGGCCGGATAGAATTCCGAGACCGCGGTGATTTCCGTCTCGATGGGATTCAGAAATCGGCCCTCGGTCTCCAGTTGAGCCTTGGAAGCCTCGGCTGCCGATTGCTGATCCGGAGTGTGAAAAAAGATGGCAGACCGATATTGAGTTCCAATATCCGGACCCTGCCGGTTCAGGGTGGTGGGATCATGGACTCTCCAAAACAGGCTGAGAAGGTCGTCGTAAGAAACCTGGTCCGGGTTGTATTCGACCCGTACGACTTCAGCGTGTCCCGTCTGTCCGGAACAGACCTGCTGGTAGGTAGGATTCTCGAGGGTCCCCCCCAGGTAGCCCACTGCGGTGGACTGGACACCATCGAGTTGACGAAAGGCGGCCTCAACCCCCCAAAAACAGCCCGCCCCAAAAGTTGCTTCTTCCATTTCGATCGCTCCGTGGCATAAGGCTACACTACCCTTTGTCCTGAAGACAACGTCAGTCCACATTAAGCATAAATCGGGTCTGGGCCGGAAGCCCGACTCCAGACGCTCCCGAAAACACGAAACCGACAGCTGACCGCTGTCAGTGGACAGATCCGCTCAAAGTCGAACCTATAAGGGGCTGTTGCCACTGAAAGCACCTCCACGAAACCCTGTGCCCGCATTTCGCACACCCCCTCTACTGCATCGGCGCTATGATCCGTCCTGACGGTGTTGCGTTCGGTCAGCCTCCTCGGCGTACTGCACGAGTACGCCTGCGGTACTCTCCCTTCACGCGCCTTGTCAGGCCGGCCCTTCCACCGCTTCGTGACGAGAAGATGTGAGAAATGCGGGCTACGGGCTGCGCTGTCTGTTTGTCGACAGCTTTCGAGGGTCTCATTTGTGCCGTGTGTGGCCTGATTGGTAAAAAAGGGCCTACAAGACTAACTGAAAGGAGTCTGAAAGTTATGACAAAAATCAATTACGCTTTGGTTTCAGCCCTGGCCCTTCTTCTGGTGATTTCCTTGGCTGGAGTGGATCTCCAGGCCCAGATGAAGCAGCCCAAAATGGTCACCCTCTCCGGAAGAGTCATTGATCTGACCTGCGCCTCCAAGGGCAATGCGATGATGGACAACTGGAAAAACGTGGAAGACAATCACATGATGCCTGACGGCGAAATGAAAAGTTGTGCCACCATGTGCCTGAAGGGTGGACAGCCGGCCGCCCTGTTTTCAGGGGGAGAGATCGCCGCAGTTTTCTCCTGCAATCCCCAGGCGACTCTATCCAATTATGCCGCCAAGTCGGTCGAGGTTCAGGGGCACTGGGCAGGTGCCGGATCTGACGTCAAGCCCTTCGTCCCCATGAAGATTCGTTCCGGTGGGGGTTCCTGGGAAGACGTGAACTGCGCCACCATGCACTAGTAGTTCGCATTTCTCACACCCCCTTTACTGCATCGGCGCCGCTTCGTGACGAGAAGGTGTGAGAAATGCGGGCTAGAAGTCGAAGGAGCGAGTGAACTTGAGCAGCAGGGCTCGGTCATTCAAGGTGGGATCCAGTTGGTTCTGGATCTCCCTGAAGACAAAGAAGACATCGTCTCCTGGACGATAAATATAATTCAACCTGAAATTAAAGGTTTTGACCTGGATCGTATTGTTGTACTGAAAGGTTGCGGTGGTGATGAGCTTGGTACTGAACGAGTAATTCAGAGTGGCATTGACGATGTGGCTGGTGAATTTCCCCTGCGGAACGTCGATCTTGTTCAGGTCGTAACCCAGATCCAGGATCAACGAAGGTACGGGCTTCCATTGAGGAAACACCCCGAAGGTGATTTTGCTGCCGCCGAAGAATCCCCTCTGGGGCGAGAACTGGATACGGCCTGCCAGCGGTCGTGACGGATCCAGGTTGAACTGGATCAAGTAACTCTGGCCCCGGTAATCCCCGGGTGGAACCACGACATCGGGAGCCAACGTCACGGGGCGAAACAGCCGATCGAACCGGTCGTGAGGAGAGATGCGAAGGGTGTCTCCGCTTTCGAGGATGAAATCCAGATTGTAGTGGGTAATCTTTTTTTCCACGACGTTGTCCGGCGTGGTGAAATACTCGGAGAAGACTCGCAGAGAGAGTTGGCGCATCCAACTGATGTCGGGTCTGGGTTTGTAAGCAACATCCCAGATGCTCTTGCGGGTATGAGCCCGCTGGGCGAATCCCAGCTCCGTGTTGAAATTGTCCTCGAGTGTCAGGTGTCCCAAACCGATGTCCAGCAGGTCGGTTCGCCAGTAGCCCTTGGCGTGGTAGGCATCCTGGTTTTCCTCCAGGCCAGGAGTCGCCGAGCGCATCAAAAAACCGTCGAAGATGAAATTGTCGAACAGTACCAATCGGGTGTCCAGGCCTGCGGCTCGATTAAAGCTTCCGTCACCGGAGCGGTTGGTCACGATGCCCCCGATCGTGGAGCGGGAGAAAAGATCGTATCTCATGCGAAGGACACTGAAATTATTCGAGCCGACATCGTTTTCTTCCTCGGTCTGGACATTGAGCAATCCTATGGAGATAGGGCCCATCCTTCCCGTCACCTTGCCCCCCCCCAGCACGGGAAGGCGCAGTCCTTCCGAAGTCAGTCCGATGCGGCGGCTGAAAAAGGCACGGAAGGTGTCCCCGGAAAATTCATTCATGCGAGCTGCGAAATCGAAAAAAGTGGCCCCTTCAAAAAAGAATTCCCTTTTCTCGGGAAAGAAGAGCTGGCTTCTGGGATTGGAAAAATTAGCCCGCTGGGTATCCAGTTCCACTTCTGCAAAGTCCGTGTTGTAGGTCAGGTCAGCAGTTAAGGTGGAGGTGAGCCTCCACTTGAGATCATCTATGCCGACGTCGGAGCGGTTATCCCAGCCCTGGGAACCTGTTTTACCCAGCCCTCCCAGGAAATAGGGCTTGAGCCGCCAGCGGCTGCCCAGTTCAAAATTCTCGAGGCCAGTCAGATGTCCAGCCTGAGAGATTTCTTCGAACTTGAAGTCACGGTTCCAGGAATTCCAGAAGACGAACTCGTTTTTGCGTCGAATGATGCGTCGGAATTCCAGACCGACATGACCGCCCTGGGCATTCAGACGAAGAGCCTTGAAGGGAATTCTGATCTCGACGGTCCAGCCCTCTTCATTCTGATGGGAGGCGACCTGCCACACCTCATCCCAGTCCGCGTTCACCTCATTGCCTTCATCAATGATCAGGGCATCGTACTGAGTCCCCAGTGGATTGGTGGCAAATAAAAAGGCGTTGCGATGATCGTGAAACGAATCGATCAGAATCCAGATGCTGTCATCTTTGGACAGGTCGCCGTCCCTTCTGAGTTCGGTAGCGATGATGTCCTCGGCGGCCGAGTCGCTGCAGGCGATTCCCAGGAATAAACTGTCCTCGGTGAAAATGACGCTGATCTGGGTGGATTCCGAGGCGGGTTGGCCTTCGGAGGGTTCCTTTTGGGTCAAGGGGGCAGTGTGATCCGCCGTCAGCCAGACCGCTTCATCCAGGAGTCCGTCGACCGTGGGGGCGGTCTCTGAATTATAGGCCTGTAACGAACGATGTGCATGGGAGTCCTGTGACCACACCGGGGTGATCTCAAAGAGCAGGGAGGCCAGCAGAAGAATAGAGGAAAGGACCGTTTTTCTAATCATTCAGAGAGTTTCGTATCTTAGCACGACTATTCGTCGGACAGGCGGTCTCGCTCGGTGGCGGCCTCACTCAGCTCGGCCGCGTTCCACGTTCCAGGTTCCACGTTCCACGAAAAGAAGAGTAGGGGCGCACGGCCGTGCGCGCCCGAGGGCAAGATCAATGTAGCGGCCGGTACAAGACCACGTGCGACTATCCGATTTCGGTGCCCTGATCGCCTCCCACAGTCCGGCACACGTGGAACGTGGAACCTGGAACGTGGAACCCGCTGGTCGAAGACCAGCGGTCAGCGCCCCCTGGCCTTACCCATCAAAAGGTGCCAGGATGGACGGACGGCGGGTCACTTACCGTCTTTCGCCATGAAAAAGTTGAAACGAACACTCAATGATCTGGGCCCGGGTTTGCTGTTGGCCGCCACCGGTATCGGTGTGGGCGACATGGTCTCGGCAACCGTGGTGGGGGCCAAGTACGGACTCGTAATGGTATGGGCCCTGGCTGCCGGTGTGCTTGTGAAGTTCGTCATCACTGAAGGCCTGGCAAGATGGCAGCTGTCCACCGGTACCACCTTGATGGAAGGCTGGCGGGATCATCTGCCTCCGATCGTTCTGGTGGGTTTCCTGGGATACTTCCTGATCTGGACCTACTTTGTCTCGGTGGCTCTGGTGGTGACCAGTTCCATGGTTCCGGCCGCCCTGTTTCCCGGTTCCTCACAGGCTCTGTGGGGCGTGCTGCACGCCGTCCTGGCCGCCGTGCTGGTCTACTGGGGCACTTATGAGCGCTTCGTTCAGATCATGAAGGTCCTGGTAGGCCTGATGTTCTCATCTCTGATCGCCGCCAACGCCTTAATTCTCTACTCTGGCGCTCGCTGGATCTCACCCCAATCATCTGACGTTTCCTTTGTGTACGCGCTCTCGCTGATCGGAGGTGTGGGGGGAACGGTGACTCTTCTGTCCTACGGGTACTGGATGCGGGAGCAGCGTTGGGAGGGCGCCGGCCAGGTCGACACGGTTCGAACGGATCTGGGGGTTTCCTTTGTCATCGTTTTTATTTTCTCTTTCTGTCTGATTTTCCTCTCCACTCAGGTGGGCTGGGAGGGGGATATTCTGGAGGAGGGGCCGGAGCTTTGTATCCTGCTGGCAGACCGGATTGCGCAAGAAACTGGCGCGATCGGAGGGATCATTTTCCTTCTGGGATTCTGGGGTGCAGCCTACTCTTCGGTCCTGGGGGTGTGGCACGGCGTGCCTTTCCTCTTTGATGATTGGATCCATCTTTGGCGTCG
>JAZFRU010000316.1:0-3888 GCA_036445815.1 Acidobacteriota bacterium
CAGATCAAGACCGGATCTGTCTGTCGCACCGATCGCGTTAGCAAGTACAATCAGTTGCTTCGCATTGAAGAGGACCTCGGATCGGATGCCGCCTATGCCCGGTTGAGGGATTATTGACCGGCTGACCCCTGACCGGAGCGCAGGTCTTCGACCAGCGCGTTCCAGGTTTCACGTTCCACGTTCCACGTAAGTCCGGAGGGTGGAAGGCGCCTCAGTGCGCCCCTACTCTTCTTGATCGTTAAACGTTAAACCTGAAACGTTAAACGCGGCCGAGCGGAGTGAGGCCGTTCGACCCGCGGCCAGACGGTTGTGGTCCATTGTCCTGTATAATTCCGGGGATGTCCAAACCACCCATTCTCGTACTGGCAGTTCTGGATGGCTGGGGCCTCAGCAATCTCAAGGAGGGCAACGCCATTGCCCAGGCTCAGCTGCCCACATTTGAGAAATTCCTTTCCCGCTATCCCTGGGCCCCTTTGGAGGCAAGTGGAACACGGGTGGGCCTCCCTGAAGGCCTCATGGGGAACAGCGAAGTCGGTCATCTCAATATTGGAGCAGGCCGGGTGGTCCATCAGGATATTACCCGCATCAATGAGTCGATCGAATCAGGCGAGTTTTTCAGTTACGAAGCGATACGGAAGATATTGGAGACGGCACGAGAGGGCGCGCTCCATTTGATGGGCCTGGTTTCCGATGGTGGAGTTCACAGTCACCTCAATCATCTTTACGCTCTTTTGGGTTTTGCCAAACAAGAGGGGATACATAAGGTGTTTATCCATGCCTTTACCGATGGGCGGGACACTTCGCCCCGGGGAGCGATGGAATATCTACGGCAAGTCGAAAGGAAGGCCGAGAACATCGGAGTTGGCCGTGTTGCCTCCGTCTCAGGCCGTTATTTTGCCATGGACCGGGACCAACGGTGGGACAGAACCGAGAAAGCCTATCGAGCCATTGTGGAGGGCAGCGGCGACAGAAATTTTCTGGATCCCCTGGAAGGAGTCCGCAGTTCTTACCAGAGCGATGTGACCGATGAATTTATCTTGCCCTTTGCCATTGAGGACAAGGATGGATCTCCGGTGGGTCCGCTACAGAATCAGGACGCGGTCATTTTTTTTAATTTTCGTGCCGACCGGGCGCGGCAGTTGACGCGGGCCCTGGCCGTAGAGGATTTCCCTCATTTTTCACGATCTGGGAATCGAGCTCGAAATTTTCTCACCTTGACGCAATATGACAAGGCCTTTCCCTTTCCCATGGTGTACTCACCGATGCGGTTGGAACGGAGCCTGGTCAAGCTGATGGACCAGCATCAAATCTCCAATCTTCGCCTGGCCGAAACAGAAAAATATGCCCATGTGACGTATTTTTTCAACGGCGGTGAGGAACAACCCTTCGAGGCGGAAGAACGTCTCCTGATTCCATCCCCTCATGTGGCGACTTATGATCTCCAACCCGAGATGAGCGCGTTCAAGATCACCGACCAGCTCTTGAATGAGATCGATCGGGCCAGTTACCAGACCGTGATCCTGAACTTTGCCAATGCCGACATGGTGGGCCACACTGGAGTCCTGGACGCCACGGTAAAAGCCGTAGAGGTTGTAGATACCTGTATGGGAAGGATTCACCGCAAGGTCCAGGAAGTGGGTGGGGTCATGATGGTCACATCGGATCACGGAAATGCTGAACAGATGATCGCTCCAGATACTGGTGAGCTCCACACCGCCCACACCTCGAACCCCGTGCCGTTCATTCTGCTGGACGATCACTATGACCGGAAACTGAGAAGAGGTGGGGCGTTGGAAGATATTGCTCCTACCGTACTAGAATATCTGGAATTAGAAAAACCACCTGAAATGACAGGGAAGTCCCTGCTTGCGCTGGACTCATGAGCGCAGATCTCAGCATCGTCATTCCAACCCGAAATGGTCTGGACTTGCTGCGCAAACACTTGCCCTCAGTTCAAAAGGCCGCACAGCGTTACCGTCTGGAATCGGGCTGTATGACGGAAATCATCGTGGTGGACGATGGGAGTAATGATGAGACATGCAAGATCCTGCCGGATGAATTCCCCGATGTCTTTTTGATGGTGCGGCAGCGCAACGAGGGTTTTGCCAAAGCCTGCAATACTGGATTTGAAGGCGCACGGTTTCCCTTGGTGGCATTACTCAACAACGATGTCAGGATTGAAGAGGATTATTTCCATTACCAGGCGCTGCATTTCAACGATCCCAATGTGTTTGCGGTGACCGCCAAGGTCTTTGAGCGGGATCAACCCATTTTCGCCACAGGGGGGAGATACGGCCAATTTCGGAGAGGATTATGGAGCGTTTATTTCAACTACGACGCGTGCACTGCTCCGGCTCAGGAATGGATCGAGAAACGAAGACTGTTGTCGTTTTACGCGATCGGAGGGTTTTCCACATACAACCGCGAGAAGCTTGAACGGCTGGGTGGCTTCAACGAACTCCTTTCGCCCTTCCACTGGGAAGACGTCGATCTTTCCTACCGGGGATGGAAAAGGGGGTGGGAGGTCCACTATGAACCTCGAAGCATTGCCCATCACCAGGCCAGTACCACCATCAATGCCCACTATGAAAAGAAGTTTGTGGACGCCATTTCTCTTCGTAATCGCCTACTCTTTCACTGGATCAACCTGCACTCACGAAGCTACCTTCTTCGGCATTTGATCATGATGGTGATACTGGCTCTCACGCGAGTGTTTGTCTTTGATTTGTATTTTTACCGGTCCCTGGGTTTGGCTCTCCTTCAACTTCCCGAGGTGTTGAAACTCAGACGCCTGGAGCGGGGAAGGGCCAAGAGAACGGACGCAGAGATTTCCAGAATTCTCAACCATTTCTACGATTCCGCGCCTATTGAGATCTATTTTAATCAGCAGGAAGTGATCCGGAAACATCCGGAATTCGAGGAAGCTGAGGCATGAAGAAGATCTCTGCCGTGCTGATCACCTACAACGAGGAGGGGAAGATTCTACGTGCCTTGAAGAGCCTTGAGGCCGTCAGCGACGAAATCATTGTAGTGGATTCGTATAGCTCGGATGGAACAGTTGAAATCTGTCGCCAATTCACGGATCAAGTGCTCTTGAGGGCCTGGGACGGCTATCGCCGGCAGAAGCAATTCGCCACGGATCAGGCCAAGCATGACTGGGTCCTCAGCCTCGATGGAGACGAAATGCTCAGCCCTCAACTTGCCGAGGAACTTCTGGAGTGGAAGACGACGGGAAGTGATTGCAGGGGGTATTACCTTCCTCGCAAGACGTTCTTCATGGGACGCTGGATTGAACACACCACCTGGTTTCCGGACTGGCAGTTGCGGTTGTTTGAAAAAACATCAGGATGTTGGCAAGGAGGACGAGTTCACGAGTCGTTCAAGGTAACCGGTCTCACAGGAAGGTTCCGGGGCCAGATCCACCACCACACCTACGCCTCATTTTCCGAGTACCTGGAACAGCTGGAGCGATTTTCTTCGCTCGCGGCCCAGGATCAGTTTGATAGTGGGGCCCGGGCTCACTGGGGCCATGTTTTGCTGTATCCTCCCGCCATTTTTCTGAAAAACTACCTGCTTCGAAGGGGGTTCTTGGACGGACTTCCCGGTTTGGCGGTATCCCTTCTTGCAGCTGTTTCCACCTTGTTCAAGTATCTGAAACTGTGGGAGCTTCAGTCGCAACAGACCGGAAAGTCTCCCTGCGATTTTCAGGATGGCTAGCCCGCATTTCTCACACCGTCTCGTCACGAAGCGGCGCCGCCTTCATCTGAGCGAAGCGAAGAAAGGGCCGGCCTGACAAGGCGCATGACCCGCAAGGCGGGTACCCCAGGCCCCCGCAAACGTACTGTACGGTACGTTGAGGAGGCCGAAGGAGTGCAACACAGTCAGGGT
>JAZFRU010000317.1:0-6245 GCA_036445815.1 Acidobacteriota bacterium
TCCGTGAACGAGTAGTGTTCGGCCAGAGCACTGCGGAGAGCTCTGCCCCCAGCTCCGGCGCTGTCGATCAAAGTGCCATCAATGTCGAAAAGAACGACGCGCATCGGCGGGGATTATAGCACTGTCAAGGGCCGGGTGGACCGGTTGAAGGGTTATCGGTGCTGACAAGCCTCCTCGATCTGGAGATCTCCCAGGATTGCAGAGTCCAGACCCATGGCCTCAAAGTTGTCGATAAGTTGCTGGGGAGTAGCGATGATCGGCTCCCCTTCGGGGTTGAGCGAGGTGTTGATCAGAAAAGGCAGACCGGTTCGTTCCAGGAAACATACCAAAAGTCTGTGAAAAAGAGGGTTTTCCGGTCCTACGGTCTGGTAGCGACAGAAGTCGTTGAGCAGGGTATTTTCAAACTCGGGGCGATACCTCTCTCGGATGATGCCCATAAACGACATGAAGGGCGAGCGGTGAGCATTCAGCAGATAGTCGTCCGCGTGCTCTGCAAGGATGGAGATTCCGAAAGGTTTGAGGGTGTCGCGTTGTTTGATTCTTTGGGGATCAGGAGCTTGAGGGCTCATCAGAATGCAGCGATTCCCGAGACTGCGAGGTCCCAGTTCCATTCGGCCCTGGAACCATCCGATACACTTGCCTGCGGCCAGGAGGTCGACGGCGGTAGCCACGGGATCAGACACTTTCTGGTAGGGCAGGCCACTGTTCTCGAGGCTGGAGGCAATCTGTTGTGTGCCATAGGCGGGGCCCCAGAAAGCATGAGTCATCTCGGTGCGTTCTACAGAATCTCCGAGAAGAGCCAGCGCCGATCCCAGGCATAGACCGCTATTGCCGGGCGTGGGAGGGACATACACTTCTGCCATCGGAGTCTTGGATAGAACACGCCCGTTCAGAAGCGAGTTGTAGGCTAACCCTCCGGTGAAGACCAGTTGAGAAATGCCATGTTCGTCATGAAGATCATTGATGATGGAGAAAACGAGTTCTTCGGTCAGGTTTTGCATCGACGAAGCGATGTTTTTGTGGCGACTCGTGAGTTCCTCGGTCGGGTCTCTTCGAGGTCCCAGTAAGTGTTCCAGGTTTTGGTTGTAAAGTTGACTGATGTCGGGCGTGGATTCGGACCAGGTGGTGCCCACTCCCTCGTTTTGTTCAAAATACTTGAGATTGAGGTGAAGCTCACTATCTTCACGGGAGATGATGGTGCGAAGTAGATCGATTTGCTCCGGACTGCCAAAGGTCGAAAGCCCCATCACTTTGCTCTCGTCGCCGTACTCTCTGAAGCCTAGAAACTGGCTGACCATGGTGTAAAAAAGTCCGATGGAGTGGGGAAAAGCTGTCACCTTGAGGATTTCAATGTCGTGACCTCGACCGATCCCGATCTTGAGAGATACAAAGTCGCCAAAGGCATCGCAGGAGACAATGAGCGCCTCCTCAAAAGGAGAGTAGTGAAATCCGGAAAGCATGTGAGAGAAATGGTGGTCCTGTTCCTGGAGTTTGAAAACAAGACTTTCTACAGGGACATCGAAGCGTCTGGCCAGGGTTTCCTTGAAGCTGATGAACTTCAGGCTGATCCGGTACCGATCGTAGAGGGAATCAATCTTGTAGATACGATCTTGAAAGTGGATCTGATCCTTGTCGACGATACGTGTGTTGGTAGAACGGGCGTATGTGATGACATCAATGTCCTTGAATGCCAGATTGGCCTGTTCCAGGGAGAAGGCAATAGCGGAGAGGGGGATTCCGGCGGAGAATTTGACTCGGTTGTAGCGCTCTTCTTCTGCAGCGGCAACCAACTTTCCGTCAACAAATATCGCGGCCGCGGCATTTGGATGGAGGAAATTGAGCCCCAGAATGTTCATCTATAGAAGAGAGCGCTGGTCTTCGACCCGCGCGGTACACGTTCCAGGTTCCACGGTCCACGTTCTTCAGGCTTCCAGGTATGCAATCTGGCGGGGGCGTTTCTATTCAGGATTCCGGATCCTGGATTCTGAACTTTTCTTGAATTCCTCTGCTTTCTCTTGCATGCCTGCGTCGAGAGCCGCCTGCTCGTCCAGTCCCTTTTGGGCGGCATAGTCCCGGACTTCCTGGGTGATCTGCATGGAGCAGAAGCGGGGGCCGCACATGGAGCAGAAGTGGGCCAGCTTGGCTCCTGCCGCCGGTAGGGTTTCATCGTGGTATTCCCGAGCGGTCTCGGGATCCAGTGAAAGGTTGAATTGATCTTCCCAGCGAAACTCGAATCGGGCCTGAGACAACGCGTTGTCTCGTCCCTGGGCTCCGGGATGACCTTTGGCAAGGTCGGCAGCATGGGCGGCAATTCGATAGGTGATCACTCCAGCCTTGACGTCTTCCTTGTTGGGAAGTCCCAGATGTTCTTTTGGGGTCACGTAACACAGCATGGCACATCCAAACCAGCCGATCATGGCGGCTCCGATGGCGGAGGTGATGTGGTCATAGCCAGGGGCCACATCGGTGGTGAGCGGGCCGAGGGTGTAAAAAGGCGCCTCGGCGCATTCCTCCAGTTCTTTTTCCATGTTGACCTGGATGAGGTGCATGGGCACATGACCCGGACCTTCTATCATTACCTGTACGTCATGTTTCCAGGCGATCTGAGTCAGTTCGCCCAGCGTTTGTAACTCACCGAACTGGGCTTCATCATTGGCGTCGGCAATGGATCCGGGTCTCAGCCCGTCTCCCAGACTGAAGGAGACGTCGTAGGCCTTCATGATGTCGCAAATGTCCTCGAAGTGAGTGTAGAGAAAATTTTCCTTGTGGTGAGTCAAACACCACTTGGCCATGATGGATCCTCCCCGCGAAACAATCCCGGTGATCCGGTCGGCAGTCAAAGGGATATAGCGAAGCAGAACTCCCGAGTGGATGGTGAAGTAATCCACCCCTTGCTCGGCCTGCTCAACGAGGGTGTCGCGAAAAAGATCCCAGGTCAGCTCCTCGGGGATTCCGTTCACTTTTTCCAGGGCCTGGTAAATGGGGACCGTTCCGATGGGCACCGAGGAATTACGGATGATCCATTCTCGAGTTTCATGAATGTCGTCGCCGGTGGAAAGGTCCATGACCGTATCTGATCCCCAGCGGGTGGCCCAAATCAGCTTTTCCACCTCTTCCTCGATCGAAGAACTGACTGCGGAGTTGCCGATATTGGCGTTGATCTTGACCAGGAAATTGCGGCCAATGATCATGGGCTCGATTTCCGGGTGATTGATATTGCAAGGGATGATGGCGCGACCCAGAGCCACTTCCTGGCGAACGAACTCGGCTGTGATGACGTTGGGTATGGGGGAGCCCCACGGATTTCCGGGATGCTGGCTCCACAGACGGGGGCTTTCCCCATTACTGCTGACCAACTCCTTGGCCTGGTTTTCACGTATGGCGACGTATTCCATTTCCGGAGTGATGATGCCTTTTCGGGCGTAGTGCATCTGGCTCACATTACGGCCCGGTTTGGCTCGAAGCACCTTGCGGGTATGGGTGAACCGTGTCCCGTTGAGATTTGGATCCGATGCCTTCTGACGACTGAATTCACAGGAAAAGTCAGCCAGTTCCTCTGCGTCCTGGCGTTCCAGGACCCAGGGGGTGCGCATGGGAGAGAGTCCCTTGCGGATGTCGATTTGAGCGTTTGGGTCGGTGTACGGTCCCGAAGTATCATAGACCAGAAAGGTCTTCTTCGGACCCTCCGAAACCTGGCCGTCCAAAACGGGTGAAGTGAGGGTGATTTCACGCATGGGAACACGGACACCGGGTTGGTTGCCCTCGATATAGATCTTCCGAGAGGCGGGCAGCGGAGTGGTGGTCAAGACCGATGGGGCGGTTCCATTGCTTGGATCAGGATTCTTCTTCATACATCAATTCCTTACATATTCTAAGAAAGGCACCGAATGTTATTCTCGAAGACTCGAAAGGCCGTGCTTTCTCTGATTCAACCTCATTGTACCGATTTCACTGTTGGCTAGCAAAGACTCCCTTCCAGCTGTCTTAAAAAGGCCACAACATGGGAATCACCACCACGCAAACCACCCCGATCAGGACGGCCAGGGGAAGCCCAACACGAGTGTAGTCCATGAACTTGTACCCACCGGGGCCCCAGACCAGGATATTGGCTTTGTGTGAAACGGGTGACAGAAAGGCGCAGGAAGCCGCTACCGCGGTAAGCATCAAAAAGGGGAGAGGGCTGAGGTGCAGATTGGCGGCCACATCAATGGCGATAGGCGCCACCACCACCGTCACCGTAGGGTTGTTCAAGACACTGGTCAAGCTGGTGACCAACAGGTAGAGAGCCGCCAGTACCAGATAGGGATTCGAGTCTCCCGTGATCGCAATCAGAGAATGGGCCATCCAGTTGGCGCTCCCCGTTTTGACCATGGCCGTTCCAAGGGGAATCATTCCTGCCATCAAGATCAGGATGGGCCATTCAATCGCCGAGTAGAAGTCGCGGGGGGTGATGCAGCGGGTGAAGACCATGAGAAAGGCCCCCAGGGTAAAGGCCATGGACACGTGTAACAATTCGGTCGAGGCCAACAAGATGGCTCCCAGAAAAATACTCAGGATAAGAATCGGATGGCCTCCCGCTTTGAGGGAGATTGCCCGGTCGGCGAGAGGCAGACATCCGATAGTCGGTAGGGTGGCATCAATCCTCTGACGATCGCCCTGGATCAAGAGAACATCACCCTCTTTGAGGGCTACGTCGACCAAACGTCTCGTAACGGACTCTCCCTGTCTTGAAAGAGCCATTACGGTCAACTCATAGCGCCGTCGAAAATGAATCTGACGCAGGGTTCGCCCAACCAGTCGGGAGTCGGGAACGACGACTGCCTCGACGATTTCAATGTCCTCAGAGCTGATATCGTCCTCGCCCGGATCGACATCAGGAACGATTTCCAGCCCTTCCTGCTGGGTCAAGCGGGACAACTCGTCAGGGTTGGCCTCCACCAGAAGTCGGTCTCCCAACTCGATTCGTTCCTGGGGAACCGGCGTCAAAACGGTACGGTTGTTGCGAATGATCCCCAGGATGGAGAAGTCGATGTCCCGGGTCAGATCCAGCTGGTCCAGACGCTTCCCGGGCAAATCCGATTTGGGCCCGATCACAAGTTCGGTCAAATAGTCTCGGATCTTGAAGCGATCCATGAGGCTGGGTTCTCCCCGGCGCTCGGGGAGTAGTCGTCTGCCGATAAACGTCATGTAAAGAATTCCGGTGAGGAGGACCAGGATGCCGATGGGAGTGAAATCGAACATCCGGAAGGGTTCAATTCCGTGCTCGGCCATGATCAGGGTCACCAGGATGTTGGGGGGAGTGCCAATCAGAGTCAGGGTCCCCCCCATGAGGCATCCGTAGGCCAGTGGGATGAGAAGCTTGGAGGGGGCCATTCCCATTTTTCGGGCCACCATCATCACCGGCGGCATGAAGAGGGCTGCCGTCCCGATGTCATTGATGAAGCCGGAGATGAGGCCCACGGCCAGTACGATCATGAAAGTCAATCGGGTGGGGGTTTTTCCCCATTCGATCATTTTGACTCCCACAATCTGTACCACTCCGGACTCCTGCACCGCCCGACTCATCACCAGGACTCCGGCCACCGTGATGACGGCCGCATTGCTGAATCCCGCGAAGGCTTCCTCCAGGGTAAGAATGCCGCTCAGGTTCAAGGAGACCAGCACCAGCAGTGCAACAATGTCGTAGCGGATCCACTCGGTGACAAACAGGATGAGTGCCACCAACAATAGCCCCAGTGTGAACCCGATTTCAGGCATTTGGGGAGTTTATCAATTGACTCTGCTCAAGATTCACCACCAAGACACAGAAAAGATTTCCACCACAGAGACACAGAGAAGAAATTTGTTTCCTTTTCCTTGCTTCTGTGATTAAAGCCAGTCCAGCCGTACGGCCAAAGGGCCATCTTTATCGAGGGCTTATTATAGATAGGATGCACGGCCGTGCGTCACCATGGAACTAACAAAGAAACCAAGAAATCTAGTGAGGCTGGCCAAGCTTCTAGTCAACAGCTCAGTTCTTCTCAGGTGAATCCGTTACATTCGACAGGAAGTCGAGCACTGCCTGGTTGAAATCCGCCGGTTTTTCCATATTCACCATATGGCTTGCACCTGCGATCTTAAGCCTTTGAGCCGTGGGGATTTCCTCGACCATGGAATCCGCAATGGCTTGAATCGCTACATGATCCTCGCGGCCGGTAATGACCAGGGTTGGAATCCCGATTTCAGAGAGTCGGCCCAGGGCGGGC
>JAZFRU010000318.1:0-2651 GCA_036445815.1 Acidobacteriota bacterium
CGGTTATGCCGAGGGCGAGCAGGCGCTCCCTGTAGCTGCTGTCAGCAAGACCATTGAAGCGGTCTTTCCGTATCAGCGGGTCTTCGTCTCATCTCACGTAACGGAACTGAAGGATCACGTTTTTTTCGCCTCGACCCGACCGCTGAACCTGCAATCCGATCAGGTGGAGGTTTCCCCTTCCCCGCTCGGGCAGTACATGCTGGACAATCTGTTGGATTACGAGCGTGAGATTGACAGCGATCAGGGGTTTGTCATCACCGATGATTTCAATCCGCTGGAAAGCATGCAGGTCAAAAAAGCGGAGTTCTACCGGCACCAGGTGCTCGCGGACATTGGCGCTGAACTGCTGGCTCGTTGATGAGCAGGCTCGCTCTGCTCGCCAGCGTTTCACGTTCCAGGTTCCACGTTCCACGAAAAGAATTATAGGGGCGCACGCCGTGCGCCCATCTTAGCTTCACGATCGTACCTGTGGGGGGCACGCTTTGCACCCCTACACCAGGCTGTTAGCAATCCCTGCTTCGATCAGCAGGCGAGTTGTATGTAGCGGCCACACTGTGAGCGGCTTCCGGAATGTGGGAGGCGCCTCAGTGCGCCGAATCTTGCGTCTCCCACCCACAAGAAAAAACGTCAGTGCAATTGAGACTCAATCCCTTTGTTAGCCGGCCAGACGGTCCTCTTGGCCATAAAACGCCCAAAGCGTTCATTATCCCGTAGCCAAGGCCTGGGTCACCTGTTTGAATCACTCATTAGACTCCAAGCTGCTGTATTAGCAGTCAAAAACGCCCTGTCTCTTGGCGTTTCTCTCCAAAACGGCAATCATCAGCCAGGGGTCGCTGCGGCCAATTACGCTGTTTTTGGCTGCACCGAGAGGTATTCAAAGGTACGGGTTCCATAAGAAATGTACATGGAGCTGCACTGCCCTTCGTGGGTATTGCAGCAATTGAGAGATAAATGAATTCAAAACGCTCGATCTGACCTCAGACAACCCACCACAACCGTAGAGGATTTACCTGAATGGAAAAAGAACTGGATAGGCCCCATCGTCTTGTGCCCAATCAAACAGGAGGGACGTGGTCTCGCCTTCTTCCAAAGCAAACCGGCACTTTCCTTTTCGCCTTGTTGCTGTGTGTTCTGTTTCACCCCACCCTGATGGCCCACCAGGCAGATTCTGAAGGGCAGCAGCACGGCCGCCATTCTCTTCAACTCGTCAAGACCGAGCAGCCCGTGGTTCTGGACGGACGGATGGACGAAGACGCCTGGGCAGAGGCCGAGGTGGTGGAGAACTTTGTGCAGCGGGATCCCGACGAGGGAATGCCGGCCAGTGAGCGAACTGAAGTCCGCATCCTTCACGACGACTTGAACCTTTATGTCGGAGTCAGGTGTTTTGAGAGTAATGCTGGAGGAATTCTGGGAACCGAGTTGCGACGGGACAATGACTTCGCCAACGACGACAGCTTCGCTGTTATTCTGGACACCTTTCACGACCACCGGAACGCCTTCCTGTTTCGAATCAACCCGAGAGGCACCCAGTACGATGCCTTCATTACCGAGGAGGGAAGGGACGTCAATGTCAGCTGGGATGAAAAGTGGGAGGTGGAAGCCAGGATCGACGAGGACGGTTGGTTTGCTGAAATCCAGATTCCCTTGAGTTCGATTCGGTTCGCTTCTTCATCCGATGAAGAGCTGACTTTCGGGGTCGACTTCGAGCGGATCATCCGGCGCAAGAACGAATTCACCTATTGGAACAACTTCAGCCGAGACTTCAACCTGCACGAGGTTTCCCAGGCCGGCCACTTGCGGGGGATGTCAGACACGGGAGGCAGTAGGTTGAGGGTCAGGGTCAAGCCCTATATATCGGGGCGAATCAACACCCAGGGGACGGCCCAGCGGAACACAACTTACCTGGGCGATGTGGGCCTGGAAAACATTAAGATCCCGATCACCTCGGGTTTGACTCTGGATGCGACCCTCAACACCGACTTTGCCGAAACAGAGGTGGATGACCAGGTCATCAATTTTGACCGGGTGCCCATCTTCTTTCCCGAAAAAAGGGAATTTTTTCTGGAAGGTGCCGGCATCTTCGAGTTCGGCGTCTTTCGAGGAGAGGGTCGACCTCAGATCAGCCTGTACCACAGTCGCCGAATCGGCCTTTCTGAAAGTGGAGCGGAAATCCCGATGCTGGGCGGGGCCAAGGTGACGGGCAGATTGAGCGAAAAATTCACGCTGGCATTTCTGAACGCTCAAACGGATGAACTGGCGGACAGGTCGGGCGATAACTTCACCGTTTTCCGCCTCAAGCGAGATATTCTGGCTCGTTCTTCGGTGGGTGCGTTTGTCACCAACCGCCAGGGAGAAGCAGGAGATTTCAATCGCGTGATGGGAATCGATCAGAACTTTATTTTGTTTGAGCATCTGGGCCTGAGTGGGATGCTCGCCCGCTCCTTCACCGACGGCGTTGAAGACGAGCAGCTAATCGGCGGGTTTACGGCGGCCTGGAAAGACGATCTCATCGATTCCAGTTTCGCCTTCACCCATCAGGATGAGAACTTTGAAACGGATCTGGGTTTCATTACCCGGCCGGGAACGCGTAAGTTGGCAGGCTTCCTTGCCATTGAGCCTCGTCCCAACAACATCGACTTCATCCGCCAGTT
>JAZFRU010000319.1:0-3370 GCA_036445815.1 Acidobacteriota bacterium
CTTCCGATTCGAAGACGGTTATTTTCGACAATTACCTGCCTTAAGAGCGCGGGTCGAGGACCCGCGCGTTCCAGGTTCCACGTTCCAGGTTCCACGTTTCTGAAGAAACGGCCTTATGCTTCTTTGAGTGAAACGAGGCCCTCACCAGAACGGCGAGCTCTACCAGTCTGAAGTAGGGGCGCACGGCGTGCGCCCGCAGCAATGACTGGGAAAGTAAAAAGGGCGCACGGCCGTGCGCCCCTACAATTCTTTTCGTGGAACGTGGAACCTGGAACCTGGAACGCGGGCGAGCGGAGCGAGCCCGCTCTCTCCCCTACTCTCCGTTCTTGTTTCCCTTGCCGACAACCATCACCAGACCGGCTCCAATCAAGCCCCCAACCAGTCCGATCAACCCCAACGACAGCATGCCAGGTCCGCCGCCGCCACCGCCCCGGGGATCTCCTTCTGTCAGCATCAGCCCGGCGGCAGGCCTCTCCACGCCATCCTCGGTCCGGTCCTCGACCCATCCAACGGTACTCCCGTCGGCATAGGTCTGCCAGATCTTGATCTGCTGCATACCGGTCAGTTTGGGCAGGGAGAGAATCAGATCGAATTTGATGAAAGAATAGTCAGGAGCCTCCGCTCCAGACCAGGTGACACTCTTGATCCAGTCATCCTCGTCTCTCTCCACCGTGACATCCCAGAGTGGATCTCGCTGGACCCGGTCAATTCCACCCCCGGCCGCCTTCCATTCGGGTGGAATCTCGATCTTCATTTCAATACAGGGAATCTCCTTTTCGGTGGGAGCCAATACCGAAAAAAACTGATGACGGGCCCCGGACGTCCCCGTGAACGGGGTAAAGACCCCATGGGCCAGCCCCGTGGTAGCCAGCACACCTCCGACCAACAAGACAGATAAAATCACTCTTACTTTCATTCTCAACCTCCTCCCCCGCATTCCGGTTGGCAGGTTTATGCCAGCCGGTCCAGGGGCACAAAGACCACCTTGGAACTCTACCCTTGAGCCAGTGCAGCCTTGACCCGCTCGGGCGTCAAGGGCAGGCGTCGGATCCGGGCACCAGTAATCGAGAAAAGGGCATTGGCCACCGCCGGAGCGATGGGAGGCAATGACGGTTCGCCACACCCACCAATCACGTCGTCGCCATTGATCATATGGACTTCCACATCTGGAGCCTGACTCATGCGCAAGATGGGATAATCAAAGAAGTTCTCCGATTTGACTCCTCCGTTGGCAAACTCGACCTTCTCCATAAGGGCCGCGCTCAAGCCCATGGTGAGAGCTCCTGTCATCTGGGCCTCCATGGTATCGGTATTGATCACGGGACCGCAATCAACCACACAGACGACGTGGTGAACCTGAATCACCCCCGTGTTTCTGTCGACCGAGATCTCCGCCACTTCCGTGACATAGCTTCCGTGGGAGAAAAAGGTGGCGATTCCCCGTCCCTGACCTCGTGTCAGCGGCTTGCCCCAGCCCGCCTTTTCCGCTGCCAGCTCGACCACTCGATGACCTCTCGGGTCGTGCTTGAGATGTTTCAAGCGAAACTCCACCGGATCCTGGTTGGCTGCGTGAGCCAGTTCATCCATGAAGCTCTCCACCGTGAAGCCGTTGTGGGAACCTGACGGATTACGCCAGGGCCGAACCGGAATAGGCTTGTTCACCCCGATGTAGTCCACCTTGATGTTGGGGACCGAATACTGCAGGTCCCGCAGGCCGCCCACGGCCGCCCCATCCACTTGAGCTCCCGGGCCACGGCCGAAGACAATCGAGCCTGCTACGCGGTGAAACCAGGCTGTTACCTGCCCGGTCTCGTCCAGGGCGGCTTCGATTCGATGGCCATAACCGGGCCGAAAGGCTTCATACTGGATGTCCTCTTCCCGCTTCCAGACCACCTTGATGGGTTCCCCTGTCGCCTTGGAGAGTGCCACGGCTTCCTGGACGCCCTCGACTGCTCCTCGCCCACCATATCCACCTCCCAGATAAGGGGTATGGATCTCGATCTGCTCGGGCTTCAGTCCGGTCATGGCAGAGGTCGTCCGCTGCACCCCGGTCTGACTCTGGTTGGGACTCCACACCTCGCATCGATCACCCTGAAAATGAGCCGCAGCATTCATGGGCTCCATGATGGTATGGGAGAGATAGGGAAGGAAATAATCGGCCTGTATCCTCTTTTTGGCCTCTCTAAGAGCACTGGGAACTCCCTCGTCGTTGCGGGCCTCCAGGCCCGGCTGATCCAGGCTTTCAGTCAGAAAGTCGTCCATGCTGGCGGTACTCAACTGAGGCTCGACTCCTCCGTCCCACTTTGGACTGAGAGCCTCTCGCCCCTTCCAGGCAGCCTCCAGCGTCTCGGCGCATATCCCGATGCCCCGGTCGATTTCAACCACATGGCGAACCCCTTCAACCTTCAGGGCGGCCTGCTCGTCGTAAGCCGTGACCTTACCTCCATAGGCAGGTGAACGGGCGACCACGCCATACAGCATTCCGGGAATAAAGGTATCCAGGCCAAACTTGGCCTCTCCCTGAACCTTGGCCGGAATGTCGCGGCGCGCCACCGGGGTCCCTATTAATCTGTGCTCACTTCTCTCTTTCAGCCTCGGATTCTCCGGAACCGGCAGACTCGAGGCGGCCTCAACCAGTTCTCCGTAGGACAGAGTCCGTCCGCTGGCCTGGTGATGAACCGTGCCCTGAATGGCCTCGCACTCACCAACGGCCACATTCCACTGCCGGGCCGCCGCCTCCACCAGAATCTCTCGACCGGCGGCACCCAGATTACGCAGCGGAAGGTACATATGTCGGATGCTCTGACTGCCGAATGTGGCATGCATGTGATGCACCGGATCGGCGAACTCGTCTTCCACCGGGGCCATTACCGTATCGACCTGGTTCCAATCGGCTTCCAGCTCGTCGGCCACGATCATGGGAATGGCGGTATGAATCCCCTGCCCCATCTCTGTTTTGCACAGCAAAACCGTGACCCGGTTGTCAGGAGTGATCTGCAGCCAGGGACCCGGACTGAACACCTTCGGGGTGGTATCCTGCCCCATCGCCAGGATCTGGAAGCTCGAAGGGGTCGCGGCAATGGCCAGGGTCAAACCCGCCCGGTTCAAAAACTCTCTTCGATCAATGGCGTTCTTCATGAGTTTCGTACCTCCTGGCCCGCCTGCCGGATGGCCGTCTTGATTCGGGTGTAGGTTCCACAACGGCAAAGGTTGCCCTCCATGGCCTGAATAATCTCCTCCTCACTGGGATCGGAGTTCTTCTCGACCAGCGCCACTGCCGACATGATCTGTCCCGACTGGCAGTAGCCGCACTGAGGTACCTGGACATCGATCCAGGCCTGCTTGACCGGATGATCCTCGGCGATCCCCT
>JAZFRU010000320.1:0-2322 GCA_036445815.1 Acidobacteriota bacterium
TGAATCCGGGCAATTAACTGCTGGTTGCTGTCCATCAGGGTACCTGGTGGTAGCTTTCAACAATGGTTTGACGAACGGTGTCGGTCAGAGTTTCCGATTTTACATCTTGGTACTGATCGAACTCGATGGGCGGGTGGATGATCATCTGCATTTTTCCCGGGACGATGAGTATTGACCCGCGCGCCAGACGGCGGTGGGCGCCGATGAGGGTAACCGGGACGATGGGTGCACTGGCGTAGCGGGCCAGAAGTAGGCTTCCTCGCTTGAAAGGGAGCACTTCATCACCCCAGGTTCGTGCCCCCTCGGGATAGACCACAAACGACAATCCGCTCTCCTCCATCTTCTTGGCCGCAGCCCGAAAGACGCGCAAGGTTTTGCGGTGCTGGTGGCGATCCACCGCGATGTTTCCGGAGCGACGAAGGTGCCAGCCCAGAAAGGGCAATCGGAAAAGAGACGCCTTGGCCACGAAACGAAATTGAAAGGGGAGGCAGGCCAAAAACGCCCAGTGGTCGAACATGCTCAGGTGATTGGCGGCGAACAGGTATCCCCGGGTAGGATCCAGACGGTCCAGACCACTTACCTCAACCTGGACGCGGGAGACCCACAGGATGAATCGGCTCCAGGTGCGGGCGCACCAGTGCTGCCGTCGTCCATCCTTGTCAAATAAAGACAGGGAGACGCTGAGGACCGCCATGACGGCAGTCCATGTCACGATCAGGGGATCGCGCCAGATCCCGTTAATCTTTGCCAGGGAAGACATGCAGCATCATGCTAAAGCAGCCCCAGAAGAAGGGCAAGCAGCTCCCGGGATATCGTCTTGTTGTTCATTCGATTCTTCATTTTTTGTTCTGTTGTCGTCTCCTGACGGCGTCACGAAAGAACAAAAAACATTAGGGCGAAAAAACGGAAAATCGAATGAATGAAGTGCTAGTATGGCCAGGTGACAGAGAGGCTTTACCTGGTTGACGGCATGTCCCTCATCTACCGGGCCTATCATGGCGTCCAGGGGCTTACCAACACCAAGGGCCTTCCCACCAATGCGGTCTACGGATTCACCAATATGCTGCGCAAGCTGATGAGTGAGGAGAAGCCCGACTATCTGGGCATTGCCATGGACCTCCCCGGTCCCACCGTTCGTCACGAACAATTCGAAGAGTACAAGGCCACTCGCCGCCCAATGCCCGAAGATCTGAGCCAGCAGCTGCCCTACATTGAGCGTCTGTGCGAGGTGCTGCGAATTCCGCTCATTTCCTTCCCGAAATACGAAGCGGATGATGTCATCGGGACCTTGACGCGTCTGGCCGTGGATCAGGGACTCGAGGTGGTCATCGTCACCATCGACAAGGATCTGTACCAGTTGGTGGGCGACCGTGTCGTGATCCTGGATACCCGAAACGGCACGCGCATCGACCCAGGAAAAGTCGAAGAAAAGTTTGGGGTCCCCCCGGCACTGGTGGTGGATGTTTTGAGCCTGGTTGGCGATTCATCGGACAATATTCCCGGTGCTCCTGGCATCGGCGAAAAGGGAGCACGGCAGCTGATTGCCCAGTATGGAAGTTTGGACGAACTCCTGTCCCGCCGTGATGAAGTATCGCGTAAATCCTATCGCGAGAGTTTGCAGCAAAACGAGGAGATCATTCGTCAAAGCCACACGCTTGTCACCTTACATGAAGACCTGCCTCTGGAGTTGTCTCTGTCGGAGATGGAAATTTCCGAACCCGACTATCAGGCCGCCAGGAAGTTGTTTTCGGAACTGGAATTCATGAACCTTCTGGAGGAGTTGGTGCCGGCTCAAGAGGGGGGCACAGCCGACTACCTGAAGATCGAAGATAGGAAGCAGTTCAATGCCCTGGCGCAAGTCCTGAAGCCAAAGAGGGCGGCTCTGGCTCTGGTTTTTTCCGAAGACGGTGATCAGAAAGAAAGGCTCAAGGCTCTTTCTGTCAGCCATCAAGCCGAGAGCGCCCGGTATGTGCCGGTTGAGGTGCTGCAGGAACATGAGGGCGAGGTGCGGCAGTTGATCGAGGAGGTCAAGCAACTGGTGACCCACGACCTCAAGCCCCTTTGCCGTTCCGCCCGCCGCCTCCAATGGGAACTGGCGAGCAATGCTCAAGACATTATGTTGATGGCTTACCTGCTCAATCCGAATCAGAAGGATTTCTCTCTGGAGAGACTGGCACTGGACCACCTGCACCTCAAACTTCAGAAGGTCGAAGTGGGCGAGGGTGGACTCTTCGGGGAAGAGGCGGCAGAGCGGTTGTGCGAGCGTGCCGATGTGACCTTGCAGCTGTTTGATCTGCTGGATCTTCAAATCAAAGAAAAGAA
>JAZFRU010000321.1:0-8035 GCA_036445815.1 Acidobacteriota bacterium
GAATGACCACCAGGCCCACATAATGCGTCCACGCCATCAATGTGACTTATTCTAGTGTAAGAGGAACGGATATGGGAGAAATTCCGAACTAGCCCGCATTTCTCACACCTTCTCGTCACGAAGCGGCGGACGGGCTGGCCTGACAAGGCGCACGACCGAGGCCCCCGCAAACGTGCTGTACGGTACGTTGAGGAGGCCGAAGGAGTGCAACACAGTCAGGGTGGATCATTGCGCCGATGCAGTAGAGGGGGTGTGAGAAATGCGGGCTAACCGGGGATCATGCATGGGTACTCGTCACGAAGCGGTACCGCCTACATCTGAACGCAGCGAAGCAAGCACCGGACTGACAGAGTTGTCGGCAGTGCAGTAGAGCATTCATTGGTCAGCATCGTCCTTCCCACCTTCAATCGGCGCACGTTCCTGGAAAAGGCCGTCAAGTCGATCGTGGACCAGACCTTCACGGAATGGGAATTGTTGGTGGTGGATGACGGTTCGGACGATGAGAGCTGGAAGGTCCTCCGGAAGTTCAAGGATCCGCGCATCCATTACCTCTACCAGCGAAATCAGGGGGCAAGCCGTGCCCGCAACACCGGAATTCAGTTCTCCCGATTTCCGTGGATCTGTTTTCTGGACAGCGACGACTACTGGCAGCCGACCAAGCTGCAAAGGCAGATTGAAACTCTCCAATCCCATCCTCACTATCGGGTGATCTACACCGACGAGATCTGGATTCGGAAGGGCCGACGGGTCAACCCCAGGAAGACCCATCGCAAGTACGGTGGGTGGATTTTCCACCGCTGCCTGCCGCTTTGCATCATCAGTCCCAGTTCTGTCCTGCTGGACCGAACAATCGTCCAGCATCACGGCCTGTTCGATGAGGACTTTCCCGTCTGTGAAGACTACGAAATGTGGCTGAGAATCTCCTCTCGCTACCCCATTTATTTTCTGGATGAACCGCTGATCGTCAAGGTCGGAGGACATGCCGGCCAGCTGTCCCAAAGCCTTTGGGGATTGGATCGCTACCGGGTCAGGGCCATGACCAAGACCTACTCGACAGGAAATCTGACCCCGCAACAAAGGGTCTGGACAGCCCGCCAGATCGTGGAAAAGGCCAGAATTCTAGCCACAGGATTTACCAATCACAAGAAGTGGGTTGAAGCTCGCAAATATCAGGAAATGGTCCAGGCCTGGCTGACAAAGGCCCAGAGCCCTGCCCACAGTCGATCATTGAAGATACCCGAAGACTCCTCCCCCGGAGCAAAGTAACCCTTGCGGTAACGGGTATTGACAGAATTACGGGACACCTTGATCTTGATCTCCCGAAACTCGCCGTCTTTTCTCTTGTTGGTGGGAACGTAGGTCAAATTATATTGACTGCGAAGCTCGCGATCGACTTCCAGAAAAGCTTCATTCAGCTGGCTGGTGGAGTAGGGGAAAAAGACTCTACCACCCGTGCTTTCAGCCAGCTGCTTGAGCGCGTTATCACCTTCATGATCAACATCCGCTCCGAATCTCGTGGTGCTGATGGCATAGATGGTGACCTCCGCCTGGTAGGACATACGCAGCGTCTCTTCAAAGGTATGCTTGCTGGTCAGATCGGCTCCGTCCGAGAGAATGACCACTGTCTTACGCCCGGGTTGCCCGAGCATCTTTTGTTCTGAAATCAGATAGATGGCATCGTAGAGGGAGGTCCCGCCGCCGGCCTTCAGTTGCTCGATCTCCCGGACCAGTTCATTGGGATTGGAGGTGAAATCATGGAGCAACGTCACTCCCGTATCGAACTCGACCAGCGCCACCCGGTCAAAGGGACGCATCACGGTATAGAGGAAATCCACCGCCGCTTCTTTTTCAAATTCCAGCTTGAGCCGGACACTGGAACTCGTATCCATACAGAGTCCAATGGTCAAAGGAAGGTCGATTTGTTGAGTGAAGTTGGTCACGGTTTGAAGGACCCCGTCTTCATAGACCTGGAAGTCTTCTCTGGAGAGATCGGTCACGAACTTTCGGGTGTCCTTGTCGTGAACCGTCGCCAGCACATTGACCGCATCAACCTCGACTCTGAACGGTACGTCATCCTCCTGTTTCACATCCTGCGGCGGCAGGCTGGTCATCAGGAGTAAGGCTGGAAAGGCGAAGAGGAGTCTTGTTCTCAAGCCACTATTATTTCCTATTTTTCCAATCCCTGCAAGAATTCGGCAAGTTCCTCGGGAAGTTCTGCCACAAAGGATACTTTCTCTCCCGTGTCCGGATGAGTAAAAGCCAGGAATTCGGCATGCAAGAAATACCTTTTCAGAGCCTGGATGGAGTCGACCAGACCGGAATCCCTGATGCCTTGAATCGCCTTGCCGCCATAAGTTTCATCGCCCACGACAGGATGCCCTAGATGCTGAAAATGGACCCGTATTTGATGAGTTCTTCCGGTATGGGGATAGACCCGTACATAGGTCAGATCCGGATAATCACGGATCGTCTCATAGCGTGTCAGGGCGGTACGGGCACGCCGGCTGCGCGTCGATATTTTGGTGCGGGCGAAGGGATCCCTCCCCAGGGGAACATCGATGACACCTGACGCTTCCCTGGGCCTCCCAAAGACCAGGGCCAGGTAGCGCTTCTCAATCTCCCGGTCCTTGAACTGTCGGGCTAACAATTCATGAGCCTGGTCGTTTTTGGCCACCACCATGAGCCCGGATGTCGATTTATCCAGCCGATGGACAATCCCGGGACGAATGGTCCCACTCCGGCTGATGGTCTGAAAATGATAAAGCAAGGCGTTGGCCAGCGTACCCTGCCGATTACCCGTACCCGGATGAACCACCAAGCCGGCCGGCTTGTCGACCACCACCAGGATGTCGTCTTCATAAACGATCTTGAAGGGGATGGCTTCAGGAACCAGCTGAACCGGTTCAGGCGGTGGAGGAACAATCACAACTTCCTCTCCGGGTTGAACTTTGTGTTTGGCCTTACTCGTCTTCCCCTGAACCATGACATGGCCCGACTCGATCCATCGCTGGAGGACACTGCGGCTGTATTGCTCGAGCTTGTGGGAAAGGAAGCGGTCGAGTCGATGGCCTGACTCGTCTGGTTCGACGGTTAGAGTGATCCGTTCAGACACTTTCAGGATACTTCTTGAGGGCGCCGGTAAAAATAGATGAGGCCCACGATGCCTGCAGGAACAATCATCAGGCTAATGAACTGTGAAGTGGACAGCCATCCGTCCAATACAAATCCCCGACCCAGATCACCTCGAAAGAATTCCAACAGAAAGCGACTCGCCCCGTACAAAATCAGGTACGAAAAAAAGACCTGCCCGGAGAAGCGTCTCTTTTTATAGATCCCGAGCAGAATCCAGAAGATCAGGAAGGTGGTCACCGACTCGTACAATTGGGTGGGATGAAGGGCCACGTTGAGAGGCACACCGATGTGCTGGTGAGCGTACTCGCTGGTGAACGTCACCGCCCACGGCCAATCCGTCGCCTTTCCATAATCGCAACCTGCCGCAAAACAGCCCAGCCGTCCAATCGACTGTCCCAGGGCGATGGCGGGAGCCGCTCCGTCAGCGATTGTCCAGAACCTCAAGTCGCGGGATCTTGACACCCACAGAGCGGCTCCTGCGACCGCTCCGATAAAACCGCCATAGAAGACGCCTCCGGCCTGCCAGAATTCCACTGACAGAAACCTTTCAGGGCTTTCCAAATAGCCTCTCAGATCGGTCAGTACCAGCAGCAGTTTGGCGCCCGCCAGAGCCGAGATGATGACCACCAGGCCCAGATCCCAGACCCGATTTGCCGACACCCCTTCTTTCTCAGCCAGACGCGAGGTTAATAAGATAGCCGCCAGATAGGCCGTTGCCAGAAGCAGCCCATAGGTGTGGAGCGTGATAGGGCCAAGTTCTAAAAGTCGTGGGAACATATCGGTTGGCTGAGGCTGACAGTGGATGGCCCTGGAAAGTCACGCCTGTTCGGCTGATCTCTCAGATGCCCTACTTCTCCTTTTCACTCTGAGTTTCCTGAGTGATACGCTCAACCAACTGCGACGGGACGATGTCGTAGTGAGACTGTTCCATATGGAAGTTCCCTCTCCCACCGGTCAAGGAGGTGAGGGTCGGCGCGTAGTTCAACATCTCGGCCATGGGGACCCGTGCTTCAATCACCTGAGTGGATCCCTTGACATCCATTCCCAGGATGCGCCCCCGCCGTCCATTCAAGTCACCGATCACATCCCCTGCACTGTCTTCCGGAGCATAGACCTCAACGTTCATGATGGGTTCAAGAAGCACTGGCTTGGCCTTTTCCATGGCCTTTTTGAAGGCCAGTGATCCGGCAAGCTTGAAGGCCATGTCTGAGGAGTCCACATTGTGATAGCTTCCGTCGTACAGAGTGACCTTGAAATCCACTACCGGATAACCTGCCAGGAATCCCTTCTCGGCAACCTCCAATATCCCTTTTTCAACGGCGGGGATGTAATTCTTGGGGATCGATCCACCGAAGATTTCATCGACAAACTCAAATCCACCGTCTCTTTCCAGGGGAGCCATCTTGATCTTGCAATCACCGTACTGCCCATGTCCCCCGGTCTGTTTTTTGTACTTGCCCTGCACATCTGCATGCCCGGTAATGGTCTCTCGATAGGCGACCTTTGGAGTCTTGAGCACCACCTCAACGCCAAACTTCCTCTTCAGCTTACTCACCGCCACCTCGACGTGAAGTTGCCCACTTCCCGCCAACAGAAACTCCCTGGTCCTGGATTCCCGGCGAAAACTCAAGGAGGGATCTTCTTCAAGCAGACGCGCGATGGCATGATTCATTTTGTCCTCATCACCGCGTGACTTGGGCTCAATGGCGAAGCTGATCGACTGCTCGGGAAACTCCACCTTCTGGAAGAGACCCCCAAAGGAGCTTTGAGCCAGAGTGTCTCCAGTATTGGTTTCCTTCAGTTTGAGCACCGCACAAATATCCCCGGTGTGAACTTCAGTGATGCCTTCATGGGCCTTGCCCTGCATTACCTGGAGAGTCCCCAACCGTTCATCCACATCTTGAGAAAAGTTTTTCAAGGTTGCATCCGATTTCAGCGTTCCCGAGAATACCTTGATGAAATTGATTCGACCCGTAAAAGGATCGGCCAATGTCTTTAAGACGAACCCTGCTGTTGCAGCACCGTCCCCTGCTGCGCTCAACTCGCTTTCTTCCTGGGTTTTACCGTCAATCAGGGTGATCGGGCCGCGTTCCAAAGGACTTGGAAACAAGTTCACAATCCAATCCAGCAGCTGTTTGACTCCCACATTCCGGGTGGCGGAGACACAGAAAACAGGAATGACCTCCTGGTTCTGCACTCCCTGGCGCAGACCGCCCAGCAGTTCTTCATTGGACAGGGTGCCCTCTTCGAAGAACTTTTCCATGAGCTCGTCATCATTTTCGGCAATCATCTCGATCAGCTCTTCGCGACGCTTGTCCGCCTCCTCCTGGAGCTCCTCGGGAATGGCCTCTTCCTTGAACTTGCCACCTGGAGTGTCTTCATATCGATAGGCCTTACCCCGCAGCAGATCCACGATGCCCTGGAAGTTCTGTTCCTCTCCTATCGGCAACTGTACGGGAATCACCGAACGCCCGAAAGCGCTGCGCAAAGATTCCAGAGTTCGGCTAAAACTGGCTCGCTCCCGATCCATTCGGTTGATCACGATGGCACGGGGAAGTTTGAATTCCTCGGCATAGGACCACACCAGTTCTGTTTGAACCTCTACACCGGCGACGGCGTCAACCACGACAACTGCGGTTTCAGCACCCACCATTGAAGCCTTGGCATCGAGAATAAACATTCGGTAGCCGGGAGTGTCCAGAACGTTGATCTTGGTCCCATCCCATTCCAGATGAGCCAGAGCCGTATTGATGCTAAAACCACGTTCAATTTCGTCCTCTTCAAAATCCGTGACGGTATTTCCCTCTTCGACCCGCCCCAGACGATCGACCGCCCCGGCAGAAAAAAGTAACGCACTCGCCAATGAGGTCTTGCCTGAATCTCCGTGCCCCACAAGCGCGATGTTTCGGATGTTCTCGCTCTCGAATACCTTCATAAAAAGGCCTCCCTGGAGTATAGTTTCACGTTGGGAGAAATGTAACATAGCGATTTGGAGTTTTCCATTATTATTGGCGTTATGAACCCCAGGACAACCTACATTGCCCGCCGATTACCGGTGGTGAAACTGGTCCTTTTCCTCGGCTCATTGATCCTTGTGTCTTCCTGCACGAATACGGCGGCTCAGATCGATCGGGTCGACGGTGGCAACGTCATGCGCCACGTGGAGCAAATCCTCAACTTCGGGCCCCATCCTTCCGGCAGCGAGGCCCAGGAGAAGGTCGGCACCTACCTTGTGGAGAGCCTGGACTCGTATGGCCTGGAAGTAAAGACACAGCAGTTCCGCCCGGTAACGCCTTTGGGCCGACGTGAGATGAAAAACATCTGGGCCGTGTCGCAGGGCACGACCGACTCGGTGATCATTCTGGCCAGCCACTACGACAGCAAGTATTTCGAGGAATTTTCATTTGTGGGAGCCAACGACGGAGGGTCGAGTACCGCTCTGCTCCTGGAGCTCGCCCGCCTTCTGGCCGTCGATAATCCCACCGAACACACCTTGTGGTTCGTCTTCTTCGATGGCGAAGAGGCCTTCCTCGACTGGACCAACGCAGACAGCCTCTACGGCAGCCGGGAATTCGTCAAGATGTTGAAGGCCCGCAGTTGGCTCCACCGCATTGACGCTCTGATCCTGTTGGATATGGTGGGCGAAAAGGACCTGGCCTTGCGCAAGGACGTCAATTCAACCCCCTGGCTCAACACCCTCATCTGGGACACGGCATCCCAGCTGGGCCATGAAAATATTTTCCAGATGAGGGGCAGCACCGGGGCCCAGGATGATCACATTCCGTTTGCACAGGAAGGCATTTCGGTCGTGGATATCATTGATCTGGATTACCTCCACTGGCACCGTCAGGGAGATACCCTCGACAAGCTCTCGGGCGCCAATCTCGAGATCGTGGGCAATGTGGTTTTGAGTAGCTTGCCGGCTATCAGCCAGTATCTTGGGGATCTTCGCTGAGCAAGAGAGCCGTCGCCTTCCTGCTGGCAGCGGCAGGGGGCATCCACCTGGGAGCCTTCCTGCTCATGCTGCAGGGAGTTGAACCCATCTCCACCTATTTTTTCGTCTTTGCCTGGTGGACTTATATCGTCTTTCTCTCGGGGATCAATCATCTTCGCGGAAAAAATTCGCTCCTTTTGGATCACCCTCGTGAATTTTTGTGGGTCTTCCTCTTCTCCACCCCAGTCTGGCTCTTCTTCGAGATTTACAACTTCAGACTCAACAACTGGGAATACGTGGGTGTTCCAATTGAAACGTTGTTGCGCTGGCCGGGATACCTCATCTCCTTTGGAACGGTGCTCCCCGGTCTTTTCGAGACAGAGACCTTCCTGAAAAATCTGGGCATAGCCCGGGAAGTGCGGGGAAGACCGATTCAAGTGACTCGCAGGCTGGTGAACCGCCTTACCCTGGCCGGACTCCTGATGATGCTGATGCCCCTTTGGCTGCCGTCTTTTTTCTTCCCTCTGATCTGGCTGGGGGGCATCTTTCTGCTGGATCCTGTCCTCTACCGTCAGGATCAGCAAAACACTTCGCTTTTAGGTCAAGCCCAACAGGGAAACTATGCTTTAACGGTGAGACTGTTGTTGGCCGGAGTCGTGTGCGGCGGTTTGTGGGAATTCTGGAACTTCTGGGCGTCGGCCAAATGGATCTATACCCTGCCCTATCTGGAGTTTTTGAAGGTCTTTGAAATGCCGGTGCTGGGGTTTCTGGGATTCCCCCCCTTCGGACTGGAGTGTTATCTCTGTTACCGATGCTTCCTGCTCTGTCGAACACGCTGTCGAAAGGATCGAAGACTCGTTGCCGCTTTGGTTCTGATCGGCGTCTGTCTCTACTGTCTTTTGACCTTCGTGGGAATCGATCGGTTCACCATTGCCAGCTACAAGGTGACCTTCCTGTAAGTTGACAGGA
>JAZFRU010000322.1:0-4416 GCA_036445815.1 Acidobacteriota bacterium
AATGGATTCGAGTATACCTATGCGGAGATGGCCAACGGATCCACCAAAGCTGTGGGCGAGATCAAGTTAGACCTCAACGACAGCTACAGTCAATTCAACATCCTGCATATGAACCAGGATGGGGTGATCCGCTAACCTGACTCTCACTTCGCATGCCTGACGCCGGACCCACGATGTCCCCCACCCCTGAACCGGCATTGGTTCCTTCTCTTCCCCGCCGTGACCGGATCGCCATTCTGATCGGTCTCTTCGGGGTGACCCTGGTGGCGTGGGTGTATCTCATCGTCATGGCCCTTGCCATGGAGGAGATGCCCATGGACGGCGCCGACATCATGGGCATTCACCCCTGGAGCGTACTCGAATTCTTTCTCATGTTCCTGATGTGGGCGGTGATGATGGTGGGCATGATGGTGCCGACCGCCGTGCCCATGACCCTCATTTATGCCGCGGTGGCTCGCAAGGCGGCCAGCCAGGACAGGCCGCTGGCTTCCACGGCGACTTTCGTTCTGGGCTACATCGTTATGTGGACTCTGTTCAGCGCCGCGGCCACCTTCATCCAGTGGGGGTTGGATCAGGCGGCCCTGCTCTCTCCCATGATGGTGTCGAGCAGCCCCTTCCTGGGAGCGGGTCTTCTCATCGCGGCAGGTGCCTACCAGTGGATGCCCTTCAAGGATGCCTGCCTGCAACACTGTCGCGCGCCGGCCCATTTCTTCGCCCAGCATTGGCACACCGGGAGGGTTGGAGCCTTCCGTATGGGACTGGAACATGGGGCTTTTTGCCTGGGTTGCTGCTGGGCACTGATGGGCTTGCTCTTTCTGGGCGGAGTCATGAATCTGCTTTGGATCGCCGCCATCACCCTTTTCGTGCTCCTCGAAAAGGTTCTACCCTTCGGAGACAGGGGAGGACGGGTGATGGGAGTTCTGATGATCCTGGTCGGCATTCTCACCCTGGCAGGAATCGGAATGAGCTGATCGAATCCCACACAATCGAAAGGGGACGTTTCGCCTCCGAGGACGTCATGCTAGAATTCTGGTCAATGAGAGTTCGAAGGGATGGAAAAACCAGCCTACCCAGGGGTGAGGGGGCCAGGAACCTCAGGTTGTCCGAGGGTCACCTGATTGCCGCCTGGGCTGGAGCAGAAAATTGACGCAAAGTTCGGACTAGAAACCCATGTTGGAATTCATTCAAAACTGGCTGATCGAGCAGAATCTGGACGCTGAAGCGGCCCTCGTTGTCACCCGCATCATCGCCTACCTTTTCTTGATTCTCCTGAGTGTCGCGGCAAACTTCGTAGCCAAACGGGTGATTCTGTCCATGGTCAGATCGCTGGTTTCACGCTCTCAAACCGGCTGGGATGATGTCCTGGTTGAACGGAGAGTCTTCTCCAAGCTGTCGCATCTGGCGCCGGCTCTGGTTCTATACACGCTGATGCCCGTGGCTCTGGAAGGGTATGCCCGGTTGACGTCATTTCATGCCAGTGCCGCCCTCATTTACATGATCCTGGTGGGTGTCCTGGTCGTCGATTCTATTCTCAATGCAGTGCATGACATCTATGGGACCTATGCAATCTCCAGGGAAGTCCCCATCAAGAGCTTCCTGCAGATCTTCAAGATCGTCCTCTACTTCGTTTCCGGAATCTTTGTACTGTCGATCATTCTGGACCGAACACCGCTTTATTTTCTGAGTGGGTTGGGTGCTTTGACGGCGGTTCTAATGTTGGTCTTCAAAGATACCATCCTGGGGTTTGTGGCGGGCATTCAGTTGACCGCCAACCGCATGGTGGCCCAGGGTGACTGGATCGAAATGCCTCGATACGGAGCCGACGGCGATGTTCTGGAAGTGACGTTGACGACCGTCAAGGTTCAGAACTGGGACAAAACGATCACCACGGTTCCCACCTATGCGCTGATCAGCCAATCCTTTAAAAATTGGCGCGGCATGGAGCAATCGGGGGGTCGCCGGATCAAGCGCTCCGTCCACGTCGACATGAACAGCATCCAGTTCTGTGACGAGGAGATGATCGGACGGTTTTCCAGGATTCAATATATTGCCGAATATATCGAGACGAAACGGGAGGAAATGGCCGAGCACAACCGGTCCTCCAACGTGGACAACTCAAGCCTGGCCAACGGCAGGCGAATGACCAATATCGGGACCTTTAGAGCCTATGTTCAAGCCTATTTAAAAAACCATCCGAAGGTGAGCCGTGAGATGACGTTCCTGGTTCGTCAGTTGGCTCCGGGTGAACACGGCCTTCCCATCGAAATCTATGTTTTCAGCACCGACAAAAGATGGGCCCACTACGAAGCGATTCAGGCCGACATTTTCGATCATATTCTGGCCGTCCTGCCTGAATTTGATTTGCATGTCTTTCAAAACCCTTCAGGTAACGACTTTCAGGCCTTGACCTCCCCTGCTTCTGTCACAAAGGGTTAGCCCGCATTTCTCACACCCCCTCTACTGCATCGGCGCCCGCCTTCATCTGAGCGGAGCCATCTTCTCAGGTGGAAAACTTGAGTCGCACCTCTTCCAGAGAGGCCTTGGAACCCACGATCGTGACCCGGTCTCTCATCTCCAAACGCGTGTAGCCGTGACAGATCAGCGAGGCTCGCTTTCGGAAGATGCTCAACACCAGAGTGTCGACCGGCAAGCTGAGATTCCGGAGGGCCAGGCCATTCAGGTCCGGGTTACGGACGACGAACTCAACCACATCCTGTTCCCTTTCCATACCCAGCAGCAGTGCGGTAGCCGATGGTGAGCGCACGAAGTGATCCAGCAGATTCACTATAGCCATTCCCGGATCCACGACGGTCGCCCCCAGAGCCTCGTAGCGCTCCCAGTAAGCATGGTCCTGAGAACGCACGATCAAATTGGAAGTCCCGAATTGCTCGTAGGCCGCTCGACAGATCTCCAGATTCTCTTCGTCCTTTCTCATGCCGATAAAGGCCCTTGCCTCTGCCGCTCCTACTTCTTCCAGCGAGGCTGGGGACAGATCCGGCACGGAAACCACCTCGATCGCCCGTTGAGGAACCTGCTCGATCGGCTCGTCACCCAGGGCGATTATCTTGATTTTCCAGCCGTGATCATGGAGTTGTCGGGCCAGGGCCCGGGACTGCCCTTCCACTCCGAAGACGAAGGCAACCGAAGTACCGCGCAAATCCTGGCGACCTGCTCTAACGTGCGATTCTCCGGCCAGGTGAAGGGCCCACTTGAACAGTGGAGGACCTACCAGCTGGTTGAGGACAATCACCGCAATCATCATGGCGGAGAAAGTCTCTCCCCAGGAAGGAAACGCCACCGATACCTCCCGTGCCAGTCCCAGCCCGATTCCCGCCTGGGTCACAAAGGCCATCCAGCTGATGCGATTGATCCTCCAGGGATCGCCGGCCACCATGCCGCCCGCCAGAGCTCCGATAAAAATGGTCGCCAGACGAAGGAGAAACAGCAGAACAGCGATCCGCCAGGTATAGACCAGGGTGCTGAACGCCAGCGAGGCACCGGTCAGGGTAAAAAACATGATGTAGACGGTCGGACCCACGATCTGGACCAGTTGACGAAACTCGATGCGGCTAGAACTGAAATTCACCACCACGAAACCCGCCACCATGCACACCAGGAGAGGCTCCAGAAAGATCTCCATCTTCCACACCTGCTCGGTCCAGTGCTGCAGGGATGAAGACAGTACAAAGGCCGAGTAGTTGCAGGCCAACAACAGGAGCCCCTTGAAGACTCCCCCGGTCGGGATGCGTGAAATCAAAACAATCAGCTTGCCCAGCACCACGCCCAAACCTGCAGCCAGGAAAATTTCGGCCAGCACCAGAAGGGCCACCCCGAACCGCAATCCCAGATCACTCAGGAGCGCATCTGCCACCGAGGAACTGACGGCGAAAAGGACGATGACGACCACGTCAGTGGCCACCGTCACGGCCAGAACCATACGTGTGAAGGGGCCGCGAGCTCGCAGTTCATTGATGACGGCCATTGCCGAAGAGGGGGATCGAGCGACCAGGATGGCCCCGGCCAACAATGCCACCGCCAGACGTTCCGTCACCGGCATCATCTCCATGAAGGGAATCGCATCGGAGAGGAGTACAATGGCCACCACCGCAATCACGAAGGTGGACGCCACCAGCGACAGCGTCACCCAGCCGATGATCCGAAAACGGCTCCGAAATTCGCTCAGATGGAGTTCCATCCCAGCCGCAAAACCGATAAACCCCAGAGCGACCTCATCCAGAAACTGTACCCTCACCAGCGTGCCGGCACTGACGATGTCCAGGACATAGGGGCCGGCCATCATGCCGGTCAGCAGGAAGCCCGTCACCAGAGGCAGATGAATGCGTGAAAAGAAATCACCTATCTGTCGCGAGGCCAGGGCAATCAGGCCGACGACCAACAACGCTGTCACAAGCTGGG
>JAZFRU010000323.1:0-4334 GCA_036445815.1 Acidobacteriota bacterium
CCCGGCGGGTGGCGGGCCCCCGGCAGATGGCCATGTACCTGTGTCGTGAGCTGACCGAGAGTTCCTTGCCGCAGATCGGCCGGGAGTTCGGAGGCAAACATCACACCACCGTGCTCCACTCCATCCGTAAAATCGAACAGGCTCGGAAGACCGACCCCAGGACCAACTCCCTCGTCAGGAAACTCGGCGACGCCGTTTAAGACCCGCATTTCTCACACCCTCTCTACTGCATCGGCACTCGCCTTCATCTGAGCGAAGCGAAGCAAGGGCTGGCCTGACGCCTGACTCGGATCTAACCCTACCCCTTTTCGTCGGCCGACGGCCCATAGATGGAAGGTACGGGAATATCCCTTAATCGCAGGTATACCGAGAGTTGTCCCCGGTGGTGAACCAGGTGGTTCAAGACAAACCCACGAATGACGCCGATTCGGGGCATCTCGATCGTCACTTCACCTCCTGATGTCATTTTCCAGTTCGCCAACAGATCCTCATCGGACTGATTGAACATGATGTCCTGGGCTGATGCGAGGTTGGCATCGAAGGCTTCCAGGAGTTCGGATCGAGAGGCGGCTGCGAAGGGTGTGTAACTCGCGGGGTCCATCTCGAAGACGTCCTGATTGACGATGACATCGAACCACTTCAGGGTCTCTGCACAGTGGGAGGCCAGTCGACCGAGAGTCATGGACTTCTCGTGAGGTTTCCAGTCGAACTGGTCCTCCGGCGCTCGTTCCAGCAACTTCCGGGTGGTGCCCGATTCGTGTTCCAGTTCTCCTAAGATACTTGCAGCGATCATAAAGTGCTTCTCCTCCCTGTCTCAGTTTAGGTCCAGCCAATATTAATGGCAGGGGTTCGTTTTGGCAATGAAGCTGAATCGGGAGAGGCGCGTGGCAGCGGTTGGTTTAAGGGGAGGCCGGTCCAGCCGTAACTGACAAAACCCGCTGCATCACCAGAACAACTGCACGACCCCGGGTCCTTGTGACCTTCTTCAAATCGTGCTAGATTTCAGGTGACTCACACCTCCGTCAGGACACGTATCATGCATCATGAATGACGAACGACAGAACCCCGCCGGTGTCCCGGAAGTTGAGGAGGAACACATCGGCTTCTTTCCCAGCTGGAACTGGCTTTATGTGTCGGTTGTGGTCTACACAATACTCATCATCGGGCTCCTTTATCTGTTGACCGTGTATCTGGATTACAGCGCCCCATGAGTGCTCTGGACTGGTTGGTCTTTACGATCTATTTCGGAGCGGTCGTGGCCTTCGCCTATTTCCAGAGCCGGAAGAACGTCGGCGTTGAGGGCTACTTTCTGGCCAATCGTCGTCTTCCCTGGGGGGCCATCGGTCTTTCGGTGATGGCCACCCAGGCCAGTGCCATCACCTTTATCGGCACCACCGGACAAGCCTACGACCAGGGCATGGAATTCATACAGGTTTACCTGCCTCAGCCGCTGGTAATGGTGCTGCTGTGTGTGTTGTTTGTGCCCTTTTTCTACCGGGCCAGGGTCTACACCGCCTATGAGTACCTGGAGAATCGTTTTGACGCCAAGACACGATCCCTGACCAGTTTGCTGTTTCTCCTGTCTCGTGGCATGGCCGCCGGAATCGTGATGTACGCCCCGGCCGTGGTGCTTTCCGTGATCATGGGCTGGGACGAGACCATCACGATCCTGATCATGGGAACCGTCACTGTTCTTTACACCATGATGGGCGGAATCACGGCCGTTATCTGGACCGACGTGCTGCAGATGCTGATGATGTTTGCGGGAATCGTGGCAGCCTTGCTGGTCCTGTTCGGGACTCTGCCGTCGGAAGTCGGGATTGGCGATGTGGTCTATCTCGGAGGCATTCAGCAGATGTGGACCAGTATTGACTTGTCCTGGGATCCATCCAATACCTATACGCTCTGGTCCGGGTTGATCGGGGGATTTTTTCTGGCACTGGCTTATTTCGGATGCGATCAGAGCCAGGTCCAGCGTTATCTCACGGCCAGTTCTCTGAAGCAGAGTCGACTCTCTTTGATCTTCAATGCCTTTGTGAAAGTTCCCATGCAGTTCGCCATTCTGGCCATCGGCGTCTTGTTGTTCGTCTTCTATCACTTCGAGCGACCTCCTCTGATCTTCAATCCTGCCGAGACGGCTCAGGTTGAAAACAGTTCTCAAGCGCCGGAATTCGCCCGGCTCGAGGAGGAGCATCAAGAGGCACATGATCTCAGAAAAGAGGCCACCCTGAGTCTGCTGGCAGCGCGGCGCAACGGGGAAAATCTGCAGACCTGGCGCCAGGGGATTCAGCAGTACGATCAACAGCTTTCTGATCTGCGCAGCGAAGCCAAACAGCTGGTCGAAGAGGTGCGAGGGGCATCTTCCAACGATGTGAATTATGTCTTTCCCTCCTATCTGGTGAAATACGTTCCCGCCGGTCTGTTGGGGTTGATGATTGCAGTTATCTTCGCAGCGGCTATGTCGTCACTCGATTCCGAGTTGACGGCTCTCTCCAGTGCCACCGTGGTGGATTTTTATCGGCGTTACTTTCGAAAAAAAGCTTCTCCTGAACATTACCTGAGGGTTTCTCGGATCACGACCCTGTGCTGGGGGGTGATTGCCAGTGGATTTGCCCTGTATGCCGGCCAGTTGGGTTCCTTGATCGAGGCGGTCAACCGGGTTGGGTCTTACTTTTATGGATCCCTGCTGGGAGTTTTCCTGTTGGCCTTCCTGGTCAAGAGGGCCAATGGAAATGGCGCCTTCCTGGGGTTGTTGGCGGGTATGCTGGCTGTGTTTGTCGTCAGTGAGATTTCAAATATTTCCTACCTTTATTACAATGTCGTCGGAGCCCTCGTGGTGGTGGTGGTGGGAACGCTGCTGAGCATTCCTGAAGCCAAACGTTCAGGCGTGTAGCGGCCGTTCTGTGAACGGTCCGGTCATCAGTTAGGGGGCAGCTTCTCATGCTTTCAGTCGGACTCATCGGTCTTCCCAACGTCGGCAAATCCACCTTGTTCAATGCCCTGACCGCGGCCGAAGCCAGCGTCTCCAACTATCCCTTCACCACCATCGACAGCAATGAAGGACTGGTCGCCGTTCCTGACGGACGACTGGAGGAACTCAACCGGATTCTCGAGCCCCAAGAATGCACGCCCTGCTTTATCCAATTCATCGACATCGCCGGACTGGTCCAAGGTGCCAGCAAAGGGGAAGGATTGGGAAACCAGTTTTTGGGCAACATTCGGGAGGTGGACGCACTCGCTCATGTGGTTCGCTGCTTCGGAGGAACGAGCGTGGCACATGTTCTCGAAACGGTAGATCCTCTGCGGGATGTCGGGGTGGTGGAGACCGAACTACTGCTGGCTGATCTGGATGTGATGACCCGAGCCATTGAAAAACGCCTGAGACTGTGGAAGACCAGTCCTCGCGATTACCTGTCCGAACAGAAGCGATGGTTGAGCTATCGAGAGAAGCTGGAAGCCGGTGTGCCGCTGGCCACGGCCGATTTGAATCGGGAAGAGCTGAAGGAGTTGAAGGGGTTGGGTCTCCTGACTGGCAAACCGGTTATCTATCTGGCCAATCTTTCCGAGGAGGAATACCAGCAGGAGGACCAGCCGGGTATCGACATGTTGGCGGGTGCCCCGCTCTCAGGTCGGGCCTCGGGGGGGACCCAGGTGGTGGCGGTGTCGGCACAGCTGGAATGGGAGCTGCGACAGCTGGAGGATCAGGAGAGAGTGGAGTTCATGAAGGAAATGGGACTCCGAAAAACCGGGCTTGAACGAGTCATCACCACGGCCTTCACCCAGCTGGAGCTGATCACGTTTTATACGATTGCCAACGACAAGCTTCGGGCCTGGGAATTGAAAACGGCAAGTCGTGCCCCGGAAGCCGCCGGGAAGATTCACTCCGACATGGAGCAGGGCTTCATTCGCGCCCAGGTGGCTTCCTTTGAAGAAATCCGGGAGTACGGCAGTCTCCAGGCATTGCATCGACTGGGCAGGCTTCGAACCGAGGGCAAGGATTACCAGATCCAGGATGGAGACGTGGTGCAGTTCGTGTTTAATCCGTGAACTCGAAGCGTGAGTTCGGAGTGTGGGAGGCGCCTCAGGGCGCCGAATCCGGAAGTCGCCTATAGAGCGGTAGCTACATACACTTGCCATCTGATCGAAGGGCGCACGGCGTGCGCCCTTTACCTCCCCCGATGGACTTGGGGGGGGGGGCGGCCGTGTGCGCCCCCCCCCCTCTGTATAATGCATCTGATGGCTGAACCGAAGGAAACGATCGCTGATTCCCAGACGAGTTCCCAGGGCCCCGAAAAGGGAACCTCTTCGGGCCAGCAGTCAGTCTTCTCACGAAC
>JAZFRU010000324.1:0-4533 GCA_036445815.1 Acidobacteriota bacterium
GAAGTCTTCGTGACATCGGAAGCTCCGCTGGTAGACACTACCAGCAGTTCCGTGGTGGGACTGGTGGATGACCAGCAGATTCGTGATCTACCCTTGAACGGCCGCAGTTTCACCGATCTGGCCACCATTCAAACAGGCGTCTTCATCCGCTACGATCAGTCCAACGCCCAGGTGGGCAATGAAGGCATCAAGATGAGTATCAACGGAACCCGGACCACCCAGCAGTCCTTCCTCCTGGATGGAACCGACATCCGCAACCAGATGCAGACCACCCCGGGGTCCCTTGCCGGCGTACTCCTGGGTGTGGACACGATTCAAGAATTCAGCGTCATCACGGGACTGGCCAATGCCGAATACGGCGCCTTTACCGGAGGTGTGGTCAGTGCGGTCACTCGCTCCGGCACCAATGAGTTCCACGGAACCCTCTTCGAGTTTCATCGAAACAGCGCCCTGGATGCTCGAAACTTCTTCGACGTGGATCCGTCCAATCCTTCCGAGCGCAACGATGCCTCGCCCCTGGTCCGGAACCAGTACGGCTTTACCGCGGGCGGACCCATCGTCAAGGACAAGCTCTTCTTTTTTGGAAGTTTTGAAGCCTTGAACGATCGGCTCACCACCACCGAGATCCAGCAGGTCCCCAGCGTCAACGCCCGCAACGGAATTTTCGCTAACGGCACCGTTGCCGACCCCGCTGACCTGGTCAAAAACAGCAACGTGGTCAACTTTTACCCCGTACCCAACGGGCCGATCAGAGGGGATACCGCCGATTACTTTTTCGACAATCCCAGAAAGACGGATGAATACTATGCGTTGATCAAAATCGACTGGCAGCTTGGAGACAATGACACCATTTCGGGCCGCTACAATTTCGATCACGCCGACCGGACCCAGTTCCTGGGCAGCGGCTTCCAGGGGTTCGACCAGGCGGTTGATGATCTCCGGTCACGCACCCAGTTCAGCATGGTCGACTGGAAGCATGTCATTTCAAACAACATCGTCAACGAAGCTCGCCTCTCCTTCAATCGCAGCTTCAATGCCGACAATCCACTGTTCCAGGTGCCCTTTCCCGATGAAATGCTTTTCAACGACAAACTTCGGACCTTTGACGACAAACCCTGGCCTGGAGCGGTCCAGATCGCAGGAGGACAGGTAAGCCGCCTGGGATTCATGTTCGTGCTGGGAAAAACCAACATTCTGAATCGTTTCCAGTACATTGACAACCTGAGCATCACCAAGGGAGCCCACTCCTTGAAAATGGGCGTCAACATTCACCGTCTCCAGTTCAACTACGATGCGCCCATCTTCGCCCCTGGATTCGTTCAGTTCAACAGCATCCAGGATATGGTCACGGGAGTTCCTCCATTCCTTTTCCTGGGAACCATCACAGGGAGAGAGGCTCGGGGAATGCGTCAGTGGCTCTATGGATTTTACATTCAGGACGACTGGAAGGCCCTCCCTAATGTCACGATCAACCTGGGCTTGCGTTATGAACCGTTCTCGCAAGTAACGGAAGTGAACAACAAGATTTCAGGCGTTCGCCATCCCAGCGACAACTTCGTGACGGTGGGAAATCCGCTTTTCATCAAGAACCCCTCCAAGACCAACTTTGCTCCCCGAATCGGAGTGGCCTGGGATCCCTTTGGGGATGGAAAGACCTCCATCCGGGCCGGCTATGGTCTCTTTTACGAACTGATTCAACCCATTCACTACTTCTCCAATATCAACGTGAATCCCCCCTTTGCCATCAAGGTTCTCAGGCTCTCACTACCGATCCCCAATTTTCCGCCCGTCCCCTTTCCCAACCCTACTGCGGGCCTCAGCGAAGATCTCTGCACCGTGGAAGGGGACCGTGCCACCTGTAATATTTTCGGCGGTATCTCCCCCTGGTCGCTCTCCGAAAATATCAAGCAGGGCGGCCTTCACCAGTATCAGTTCTCGATCCAGCGAGAAGTGGCTCAGGACTTCATGTTCACGGTTGGCTACAAGGGTTCTTACGGGTACAACCTAGGGCACATCGTGGACGTGAACACGGCCACACCCCAAACCGATGCCAACGGGGTCTTTCCCTTCTGGCCCGCGGGTGCCCGACGACGCAACTCTACCTTCGGTCAACAGCGCGACATGGCCTGGGACATGAACTCCTGGTACAACTCACTGGAGCTCTCCGCCAAAAAGCGCTTCAGTAAGGGATACAGCCTCCAGCTGTCCTACACCCTGGGGAAAAGTATTGATGAAGGCTCTTCCACCACCGTCTTTGACGACGGCGGCACTCCCAACGGAGCGATTCTCTTTCCGGACGACGTGAGCTTCGACAAGGCCCTCTCTTCCTTTGACACTCGTAATCGACTGGTCATCAATGGCTCTGTCGATCTTCCCTTTGGCCAGGGAAGAGCCTTTGGAAGCAACCTGAGCGGATTGGCACAGCACCTCCTGGGAGGATGGACCATCAACAGTATTCTCACGGCCTCCGACGGGGGTCATATCAATGTCATCCTGCCCTTCAACCACAGCAGAAATGCCCAGACCAATGATGTGGCGGATCGTCCCAATCTGGTCGCCGGTGGAAAAAACAGCCCCGTTCTGAACGATGGCCGGGATCCCAACCTCTACTTCGATCCCCTTCAATTTGAGATCCTTCAGGGCAGTGATGCTACCTGTATCAACAGCCCCGGTGCAGGTTGTCCCGGTTATCTCACCAACCTGGCCCGAAATACTCTGGAGATGCCTGGGGTCTTGACCGTTGACTTGTCCGTTCAGAAGGCCGTTGACATCACTGAGGATGTTGCCCTGCAGTTTCGAGGAGAGATCTTCAATATCTTGAATCGAGCCAACTTCGGCCGCCCGGTGAACACGCCCTTCATCACCCCGACCCTCAGAAACGTCAATGCAGGACGTATCACCGAAACCATCACCACGGCCCGTGAGGTCCAGTTCGCCTTGAAGATCATTTTCTAGGCGGGGTCACAGGAGCACCCAACAAAAAAAGGCTGAGGTCATGACGACCTCAGCCTTTTTTTATTTCTGCAATCCCCTGGGCGCGACCGCTAACCCGCACTTCTCACACCTTCTCGTTACGAAACGGCGCGATGCAGTAGAGAGGGTGTGAGAACTGCGGGGCTAAGGAGCGACGATATCCGTCACCAGGCTCTCTTCGATCAAGGGACGGTAGATGTCCGTGAGCCAGGCTCGGTGATCGGGGTGACTGCGATAACTTTGAAGGTCGTCATTGTTCTTGAAGCCGGTTACCAGGCCGTGAGTGAAGTCCGAGTCCTGCTGGGCCACCGTTCCCACGATCACCGTGGCAACCTCGGAGATACTCTCCAGCATGGCCCTGCCGGTATCCAGAACGTGCTGGATCTGATTGACGCTCACCTCCGGCTTGAAGCGAAAGACCACCTGGTGGTAGATCGTCACCTCTGATGCGGCCGAACCCGGCTCATTCTTCGAACTATCGGTCACTGTGGGAGCAGGTTCCACTCCAAAGTGGGCAGAAAGATAACTGGAAATGATTTCCGCTTCCCGATCCATTCCAGCCGAAATCCGTCCCAGCATGTCGTAGACAGTGGCTTCCCACCCAACCTTGGTTTTTTGCTGGGCAACGATCTGACCGAGTCCGTGACAGCTGGTGCAGATGGTCTGGACATACCCTTTGCCCTCACCTGGAGGCAACTGGGAAACCAGATCAGCCCCCGTGCCCTGGGGCGCCGGAGGGCTGGAGTAACCAAAGATCGATGTGCCCATGACCAGGGCCAGGGTGAGACTCGAGAATTTAAAGATAGTTTTTGCTTTCATAGTCGTCCTTTTCCGATGTGATTAGTACTTCGCTGAGCGCAGGTATTCTACCATCTAAGCGTGGTGGGGCGCGCGATTCAAAGTGTCTCACAACCTGGTTATATTGGATCGGTCGGATAGGTCCTATCCGGAATGTGGGAGGCGCCTCAGGGCGCCGAATCCGGAGAGCCGCTCAAGCCCGCCTTTTTCACACCCGGTCGTTACGAAGCGGCGCAAGGGCCGACCTGACACGGCGCACGACGGGAGGTCACCGCAGGCGTACTCGTGCAGTACGCCGAGGGGGCCCGACCGAATGCAACACAGTCAGGACGGATCATGGGGCCGATGCAGTAGAGCGGGCGTGAGGAAGGCGGGCTAACGAGCGGCCGCTACACTGGGCTTGCCGCTTGATCGGAGGGCCCCCATCTGTGCTGCCCTAGATCTTTGTAGTTTTTTGAGAAAGTTTGGGCCATTCCCCTACTTTGCCCCGTGAGACCTCGTTCCGAAGGAGCGATAGCATCGGAGTCAGGGCGTCTCGCCCTGACTCCGTTATCTTCTCTGTGTCTCTGTGGTGAGCAGTTTACTACTGCCCGAAGTGTTTACTCAGGTATTCCACAATCGCATCGATATCCGAGGTCCCTGCCTCCAGCATCGCCAACGCTGTCGTATTCCAACCAGCCTGGCTCTTATGGGCATCCAGAATGACCTGCAGACTGTGGCAAGTGGAGCACTGGTTCAAGACCTGCTCTCTACCCTGATCGG
>JAZFRU010000325.1:0-4661 GCA_036445815.1 Acidobacteriota bacterium
GTGGCATAGGGACCTTCCATCTGGAGAAAACTGCGAGCCTCATCTCCTCCCAGGACCACGCTCAACCGATTCTTGAGACCGCTTTCCTGGAGGGCTTCTCGAGCCAGCTGGACATCGCCCAACGCGTTTTCCACTAAAAGTACTTCTATCGGGGTTCCCATCTCGCCGGTTTTCACAGGACGTCAGACGTTTTCTCCCCGGTCTCTTCCCTCCCTCAGGTCCTGGTCGGCACTGTCTACGAAGGAGTCCGGCGTGTCGGTCGGCTGCATCTGGGCCACCCCGATGGAAATCGTTACCGGGGAAAGAAGGCTTCGATCCGAACCATAGGCGGGAGTCGCCGCCACGGTCTGGCACAAGCGGTCTGCGATTTTCCGGGCCGTCAAAACATCCGTATCCGGCAGCAAGGTGACGAATTGGTCGCCTCCAAAGCGGGCGATGATCTCACCGGGACGCATGCTGTCTCTGATCGCTCGGGCTACCGTGTACAAAATTCGATCTCCTGCCGCCTGCCCGTGGGTCTGGTTGTATTGCCTGAAATCATCGATGTCGACCAGCAGAAGTGACAACCCATGGTCATCTGTTTTGGAACGCTCCATCTGGCGGGCCATCATCTTGTTGAGCCAGCGACGATTGTACACACCGGTCAAGGCATCGCTCACCGCGTAGCTTTGATATTCCTGCTGTAAATGTTGGCCGCTCAATACCTGCGTATCGGACTTGCGTAAGCGCCGGGCCAGGCTAATCAGTAGATTTCGTGCGATCGGCGAGGCATCCACCAACGACCACATGGTTTCCACATCAAGTACCAGAAGAGTCGAGTCCACCTCAGCCACCACATAAGCGGAGGTCAACTGGCCGTCGATCAGGGAAAGTTCTCCGACCACCTCACCCGGTTCCAATTGTGCGATCGCCTCCAGGTCAAGTTTCAGTTGAATCTTGAGCTTTCCCGAAACCAGCAGATAGAGGAACTCATTCGCCTCTCCCGCAGAAATCAACACCTCCCCCGCTTTCAGCTCCTGGATCGGACACTCCTCGAGAAGGCCACTGTACTTCTCAAACTCCCCCCCTCTCAGAAAATCCAGATGGTTGAGTTCAAGTCCGGCTGCGGGTGCTTTTTCTTTTGACATATTTGTGGGTGTTGATTGTAAGGGGTTTGCTAGTGGATGCCAACAATTGATTTCATGGAGGCCGCATCAAGCGGTGATCGGGAAACCCGCCGAGAAGTGTCCCGGTGGCGTCAGGGAAGGGGCAATCTGACACGAAGTTGGCGTGGAAGGGATGACTGCACCGAGCGAACCGTCACACGGACTGAAAACACGGGAGTCAAAATTCAGCTGGGCTTGACCTGGGCATGATCCAGAAATTCCTGAATGAGATCGTGTTCTCTTGTTTCAAGGCCGAGGAACTCCAGGGCCACTAAATTGAGTTCTTCCCCATCCTGATGAATCGGTTCGGATCGGACAATCCATCCGGAAGCGACCAGCTCCTGTGGCCAGGCCACATCGAAGTTGATTTGCAGTTCATCGCCTGTCTCCAGGGAAACCTGGGTTTTAAAAGCGAGACCGCCGACACTCAGATCGTGAATCTGATTGGAGTAAACCAGCTCGGTCGAGACCTGGGTCGAGAAAGCGTGTTGAACCCTGAAGCTGATGGGAACATCCACGGCAAGTCGAGAATATTTCCGCCGCTCCAGGCGAATCCAGTCCCCGCTGTCAGCAATGGAGACGGTTTGCTTCTGGGGCCCGGACAGATGGTTCACAATTCCGCCCCAGTACAAGATATCCTCGGCATCACAGTGTTTCATCCATATCGGTTCACCCGGCGAGAAAGGAACGGGAAGATCGGGTCTCGTCAACTCCAGCGAGGTCTCCTCTGTAGAGATGGCTTTTACCGTGGCCACTCGTTCAACCACCGAGCTCATCAGGGCAAGAGAGACTCTCCCTCCAACCTCTGGATAGGAATCAGCGGAATCCCGTCTTATCTCACTCATCGCTCGGCCCTCTTGTGAATCACAGTTGACATTTTCTGCTCCCTACGTACAGGCAATAAAGCAAGACCTGTGCCAAAAGCGAAGAAAAGACAGAGTCAACGAGTTAAATAGCTGCAACAATGATACTTAAATAATTTCAATCGATTTATTTGCAGGCCGTTCAATCGCAAAAACACCGAATTTAGTCAACCATAGTTGACATTTTAAGGCAAACTTCAACAAAGATTCTTGGTGTGAAGGAGGGGGTACACCACCCCCTCCTTGATTGGACCTTTTCTAATCGACCTTTTTCCCCTTGCCGCCGCCCTTGCGTCCGCCGCCGCCGCCCAGGTTTACCACGATCGAGGCGGACGAGGAGTTCATGGCCTGGTCCTCAGCTACGGCAGTAATGGTGTGCCATCCCTTGGCCAGGCCGCGCGTGTTCCAACGATAACTTAACAAGCCGCTGGTTCCCCCAGCCTTCCAGACTCCATCCACGTACAGGTTGAGACTGGCGACCTGCTGATCATCCTGGGCACTCACTCTGATTTGAACCTTACCGCTGACGGTGGCCCCATCTTCCGGTTCGGAAATCGTGATCATGGGAGGCGTTGTGTCAGGGTTGGGGACTTCTCCCCCGTTGAGAATCGCGACCTCCACAGGACTCGAAATTCCTTCATTGGCAGCTCCGTCGTAAGCCATGGCCTCCAAAGTGAGCATCCCGTCACTGTACTGGGTAGAATCCCAGCTGAACTCATAAGGCTGACCGTTGTCACTGGCCACAAATTGACCGTCTGCGTAAAGATCTACCCGCACGACCTCCACGTTGTCACTGGCACTGACCGTGACGGAAACGATTCCAGAGATCTCACCACCTGTAGGACTCATGATCAGGACCGAGGGAGCCTCGCTGTCCACCACGGGGCCACCGGCGGCGAGTTCCACGGCAGCAGCGGCGTTGACACGCCCGTAGCCGTAGAAAATATCGAATCCTTCAGTGCCCAGATCGTCCGCTGTTTGAACCAGGAGGTCTTCCAACTGCGAGGAGCTCAGGGAAGGATTGGCCGCCATCATCAAAGCCACGACAGCAGCCGTAATGGGACTGGAAAAGGAGGTTCCCGATGGGGCGGAATACCCTCCGCCGTTGCTGGTCGTCCAGATCCCGACACCAGGTGCGGAGACATCCACAAACTCACCATAGGTACTCCAGCTGGTTATCGTATCGGTGCTGCCAGTGGCCGACACCGAAATCATGGCTGAGCTGGGAAGAGTGGCTTGATAGGCTCCACCATTACCGGCCGACACCACCACCACGCCGTTAAGACTGCGCATGTATTCCGCAGCACTCTTGACGGCGGAACTGCCCGAGACGCCATAACTGATGTTGGCGACATCGGCACCGTTGTCGGCGGCCCATACCAAGCCTGCGGCGATGGTACTGGTGGTGGCCCAACCATCCGGTCGACTGATGCGTACCGGCATGATCTGAGCATTCCAGGCGATTGAAGTCACGCCGATCTCGTTGTTGGAAAGGGCAGCCACGACTCCAGCCACCATGGTGCCATGTCCGTAGACATCGGCTGTATCGCTGTTGTCGTCATACATATTCCAACCCGGGACCAGCTGCCCCGAAAGATCGGGATGACTCGGATCGACGCCCGTATCGAGAATCGCCGCCACAATTCCGGTTCCCTGGGAAAAGTCCCAGGCTCGCAGGGCCCCGATCATGGGCAAATGCCAGGCAGCATCAAAGTAGAGATCGTTGGCCAGAATGTCTTCAGGAGGAATCAACACGTCCGGTTCGGAAAATTCTATATGCGGATTGCGGGACAGGGCCCTGGCGACGACGGCTTCGTTCGCTTCGGGCGGCAGTTCAATCACATGCAAGTTGAGCTGAGGCAGAAACCGGATCGATCGCCCCTGGTAGGGTCTCAGAATCCTGTCAAACTCGCTGGGCGGCAAGCCCGCACGATGTTGAACCAGGATCTGTCCGCTGACCCACTGCGGAGCCTCGGCAGCCTGCAATCGGACGCCTTCACAGGTCAGCACAGTCAAAGTCAAAACCACAAGGGAGGTGTAACGTATTCTGATTTTAAGTGAATTCATTTCTTCTCATCCTTCTGGGCACCCGAGATCTGGAACACCGGATAAATCGATAACTTCTGAAGGGGATCCATTGCCAATTGTTGGTCTCGATCGCCTCTTACTGTTATCGGCATCCTTCTCGGTCTCCGTTCGAGAAATCCGGGTCTCGGGTCACCATGACCGCGAGTCCGGGCTCTCAAGTCAAAGCTACCCACGCTGATTCGAGACTCGTCGGTGATGCCGGTCACAGGCATTTTTTTGACAGCCTTCCTTTTCGGGATGTGAAGGGTCGGCGAGTGCCACTGTGCTGTGGGGATGAAACTGGTACTGGGTGGTCTTTTCAGGCGTGTCTGGTCGGTGCGAGATTCCGGTCAGTGGAAGGGACAGTTATCGAGGCAAAAAAAGCGTCGACTTTTTTGAGAAAAAAATCTTTTCTGACTGGATGGTGACCAGGGTCACACAATGAAAGGATCGTTCAACAAGGTGGGGTCGCCTTCATCCCGGGATGGATGGTGACGGGCATCACCAGGGAGGGATCGGGATCAGAAGATGAACGTGACTGGAAACCTGAAATGGGCCGACTCAAAAGGCCCCGTCTGCCTCAAGG
>JAZFRU010000326.1:0-5670 GCA_036445815.1 Acidobacteriota bacterium
GAAGCCGCTCATAGAGCGGCCGCTACACTGGGCTGGCCCTTTGAATGAAAGGTGCCCATCTGTGATTCCCTGCATGTTTTAGTGTTTGAGACAGTCTGGCCCGTGCGCCCAAATCTAGTATTCGTGAGAACTACTCGGTGTAGTAGCCACCCATGATGGCGTCGTGCCACAGTTGGACCATCGCCGGAGCCAATCCCATGGGAAGATCGGGTTCGGGCCGGGAATAGCTATGGACGCCCGCCTCAAAGGGGACCAACCGGACCTTGGGTGCTGGATTCATGGCCGCAAACATGGGGAGGACAATCTGTGTGTATCCATCATAGGTGTGGTCCTTGCTCATTTGGGCGATGCTGAACAGTACCGGTGGAATAGGCTTGACTCCTGGTCCGCTGAGTTCACGAGGATAACTGCGATACCGGCGAACCAGGTCTGCCGTTTCTTCAGCGTCCAGGTCCAGGCGTTCCGCCGTGGCCCTGGCTGCCGCGATCAGGGATTCGACACCGTTGAGATGTACCGGATATTCCGCCTTGAAACGAGGCCCCGTGGTTCCTCGTTGATAGCTTTCCAGGACCTGCTCCATCAACATTGGAAGGTGCATTAAAGCCTGTCCACCTTCATTGTCGAACGCCTCGGACCCCGCGTACATGGCAGTGATACGCCAGGTGAACTCGCTGAGACAGTTGAAAGGAAGATTCCAGGTTCGCCCGCCAATGAGTTGCGAATAGATATAGCCAAACGGCGAGTTCTCCATCCCCAGCACGCCCACGATGTTAGGAACCCGCTGAGTGAACATGAATGAGAAGGGGCCACCCGTCGAATGGCCATGAATGTAAATGGAGTATTCATCTTCCGGCAGGTGGCGCCGCATCAGGTCCTTGCCCGCTTCCTCAAAGACGACTGGAAAGGCGGCCATGCGATCGTAAAAATCGGATCCCTCTTTGGCACAGGCCAACTGCAGGGTGCCATATCGGTCCAGCATGGATCGATCCTGGACGTGCTCATATTGATCCCGTGTAATGGGCTGGTCCTTGTTCCACATTGGAACCCGCAGGGTCCCATCAGAATTGACCGGTTCGCCCGGCCAGTCGTGGCTCTCGTTCATCAGGTACAGATATCCGGGATAGCTCATGCTGGCCACCTTGTAGCCGAATTTTCCGGCAATGAGCCGAGCCAGACTATCCTTGCTCCGATGGTCTCCTCCTCCACCGTGGATGATGAATACGCCTGCCTTTTTCCCGTCAGGTCCTGTCGGGATCCGGGAGGAGTCCTGAGGCTCATACACCTTGACGGCGATGTCCCAATCCATCTCAAGGACCCGGATGCGTGAGATTTCTTCCTCAGCCTTGATGGGGATGTCTGGCATTGCCAGCACCGCCGAGGATGCCTGGACGATGGCCTGGCGGGACAGACTGGAGGGCGGGTTCCACTCGGCCTTCACCGGCTGTAGACTCAAGACCAGAAGTGAAAATAAAACAGTGGGAAGGGCAGCCGTCTTGATCATTGGATAGATCCTCCTTGTTGAACCTACGGTCGATTACAACCCAACCGCCAACAGTTTGCAAGTGTTATGAGGTGAGGATTCCCCGATGGTGGTCAGAACCTGGAACGTGGAACGTGGAACATGGAACGCGCTGGTCTTTGACCAGCGCTCCCTACGGAATCGGAATATGATTGAGGATCTCTTTCAGGATGTCGTCGGTGGACAACCGGGCGGCCTCCGCCTGCACGCTTCGGATGATGCGATGCCGGAGAGCCGGAATGCAGATCTCTTTCACATCGGCGGGTGTCACGAAGTCGCGCTCATGGAAAAATGCCACTGTTTTGGCCAGGGACAGGATGTGGTGGTAGGCGCGGGGTGAGATTCCCACCGTGACGGCATCGGCGATGTTATCCAGGCCGAAGTCCTTCGGGTTGCGGGTTGCCCGCCCCAGTCGTACGACATACTCTCGAAGACGTTCGTCCACATAGGTTTTCCGGATCAGTTCCCGAATCTCGACCACCGCCGAGGGCTCGAACAGAGGTTTGAGTTGAATCTGGCCGATATCAGCGCGCAGCATTTTTAATTCATCTTCGTGGTCGGGATACTCAACCCTCAACATCATCGAGAACCGATCCTTCTGCGCTTCCGGAAGGATGTAGACGCCTTCCTGTTCCACCGGATTCTGGGTGGCCAACACCCAGAAAGGATCATCCAGTTTGTGGGTACTGTCGGCCAGGGTAACCTGGCGTTCTTGCATGGCTTCCAGCAAGGCACTCTGAGTCTTTGGCGTTGCACGGTTGATCTCGTCCGCCAACAGGATATTCGTGAAAATGGGCCCACGCTCCACTCCGAAGGTGCCTGCGGAGGGATCAAAAATACGTGTCCCCACGATGTCCGCAGGGAGGAGGTCGGGAGTAAGCTGGATTCTCTGAAACTTTGCATGGATCATGCTGGAAATGGCCACAACCGCCAGCGTCTTGGCCACGCCCGGAACCCCCTCCAGCAGGATGTGAGCACAACCGCCTCGATGGCCGTTGCCCTCATCATCGTCTTTCTTGAAAGAGTAGGGGATCTCCGTGAAAAGTCCGACCAGAAGGAGGCGGACCATCTGTTCCTGTCCGATGATAATCGTATTGATCTCTTCTTCGATGCCGCGCAGAAGTTCGATCGCTTCGTCTTTGTTCATACTTGTTCTTTTCCGGGGAAAGACTAATATTGTAGGGAGTAACTCCCCCCCAGGTCAATCAATTAAAAATATAGCCAGCGAAGCAAATCCACCAACGATGAACCAATAGTAAAGAGGTGTCTTCTCGGAGACGGTTCGGGTGCCCACAACCTTTCTCTCGTTCCAGAGAATATCATTGAGATTCTTGTAGAGTTCCGTGCCCGATGTAGATCGATAGTATCGGCCTCCCGTGGCACCGGCCACCCACCTCAGCGTACCCTCGTCGAATGTGGCCAGGATCCTGTCTCCTTCCTCGTCGACCAGGAAGACGGTATGGCCATCTCTTTCTCCAAGGGGAATATAGCCCCCGAGCTGGGTTCCCAGCCCCACACTGTAGGTTCGCAGGCCCAGTTCAATGGCCTTCTGCACGCCTTCCCGGAGAGCATCTCCCTGGTCTTCTCCGTCGGAGATCAAAATGAAAATGACATCTTCCGGTTCCAGTGATTCATCGACCTCCTGCTCTTGTTCCAGCAGCAGCAGTGCGTTTTTAAATCCCGCTCCGATGTCGGTGCCGAAAGTGGGAGCGACTTCGGCACGGAGGTAGTCCAGGTAAAAGAGAATATTGGAAGCGTCACTGGTCAGGTAGGAGAGAATGACGCTGGAACCGGCGAAATTGACGAGTCCAATCTGACTGATGTTATCGTTTCGGTGCAGAATGAAATTCTGAATCTCCTGTCGAGCTCTCTCGATTCGGGACGGAGCGATGTCCCGGGACCTCATGGAAAGGGAGGTGTCCAGAAGGAAGACCACATTGATCTTCCGGTAGATTTCCTCTTCACCCGTGATCTCAATCTCGGGTTCCGCCGCTGCCAGGATCAAACTTCCACATCCCGCCACGAACCAGAAGGTGAGCCGGAAGTAGCGGAAAGGCGTGGAGATATAGCTCACACTCCTCACGTTCCCCATGTCATATTGATTTCTCACCCTTTCCACATATTGAAGGATGATCCAGAAAAGAAGGGCTGCCACGGGCAAAAGGAAAAGTAAGTTAAGGGTGGCGGGGGAACCGAAGGTGACGCCTATTACATAGTCAACCACCAGCCACAGAAGAATACCCACGACGGCCAGACTGATGACGATGAAAAGTGAATTGAGCGCTTTGGAGACGCCGATGGACAAAAGTCTTATCCTGCTATCTTGGTATCGGCTTGCTGGATCTGGTCTTTCGGTCGCAATACCTTAACCGGCTTGTCGTCTTGATCCTGCTCCGCCTGTTCCAGGGCGGTCCGGACCAACTCGTAGTTGAAACGCATGTTCCATCTCTGTTGAGAATCTTGTTCCAGTGCCTTGCGGAACTGGTCCTGGGAGCGGTTGAACCAGGCAAACGCGTCTTCCATGGCCTCTTCATTGATGCCCTTCTGGAAAAAGGCATTTCCACTCCAGAAGTATGCCGCAGCCAGGTCATCGATGTTTTCCTGAATGCCGATATCCGCCAGTTCAATCGCTTCGTCGTATCTCTGCATGGAGTAAAGAAGCCGCAACTGGGCGACCATGGCGGAGGAATACTCTTCTTCGAAGCGCGACCTCAACACCGATAAGTTACCCAGGTAATCCACCAGGTCCTGGTAGGCCTCCATCGCCTCCTGGGACTGATTTTCACCTTCCAGGTCCTGGGCCAGGGCCTGGCGGCTTGCCACGGACGTCTGAAGGTAGCCGTAGGCCAAAAATCCCAGGGAAATGATCACCAGTAAGGCCAACAAAAGGGGGAGAATCTTGAATTCTGGTTTTTTCACAGCGTCCTAAGCTACCAGAGAGAAAATAAGTACGTCAACCAATAGTTTCACAGTCCGGGGAAAGAATTAATTTTCCGAACCGTGCGCAGGTGCCCCTGGAGGATCAATCTCCCTTGTTCTCAGTCAGTTTGGTGTTGGTGGTGAGGTCCTGCCCATTCATTGCCTCCCTCTGACCGATCCAGTACAGTAGCAGCTGTCAGTCAGAAACAGGTCGGGGAAACCACCGAAGGTGCCGGAAGGAGTGAGAGATGGGAAAAGTTGTGATTCTTTCAACCGGCGGTACCATCGCAATGGATCGCACCTCGACATCAGAGCATCCCGTTCCTTCCTTGAAGGGCCAGGATTTCCAGCAGCGTCTGGCCCAACATCTGCCCGCTGAGGTTGAGGTTTCCACCGAAGATATCATCAACATTCCGAGTGCCCACATTTCACTGGAGAATATCCAGCAAATTTCCCAGACGGTCACCCGTTGTGCCAGCCGAGAGGATCTGGATGGAATAGTCGTCACCCACGGGACCGATACGATGGAGGAAAGTGCTTACTTCGTTCATTTGTGCTATTCCGGTTCCCTGCCCGTTGTGTACACGGGTGCCATGCGCTCCGCCAACGAAACAGGATACGAGGGCCTGAGAAACCTGCTCTCATCAATACGGGTGGCTTCCTCTCCCCAGGCGGCGAACTTGGGCGTCTTGATCGTCATGAACGAGCAGATCCATTCGGCCGGGGAGCTGAGGAAGCAACACACCCAGCGGGTGGATGCCTTTCAATCACCTCCTTACGGCCCCATCGGGGAAATCGCTTTTGGAACGGTGACCATTCCCCGGACCGTGAAGCGCCCGGTGGCTCCCCTGGAGCCTCACTGCGCGACTCCGGTGCCACTGGTCGCGTTGACTGCAGGCTTCGAGGAGACTCTTCTGGATGCCGTCCAGGGGATGTCACCCAAAGGGATCGTCATTGAAGCCCTTGGGGGAGGTCGTGTTCCTCCCAAGATACTGCCTCACCTCACTCGTTTTATCGCAGCCGGCATTCCCGTGGTGGTGACCACAAGATGCGGAGTTGGTCCGGTGGTCGATGCCTACGGATATGAGGGTGCCCACCGTCATTTGAAGGAACTGGGGTGTCACTTTGCCCATCACCTTTCCGGGTCCAAGGCCAGGATCAAGCTCATGCTGGCCCTGGGCAATGGACTGGATGGTGATGCGCTGCACACTCTATTTGAGGGGTAACGGCAG
>JAZFRU010000327.1:0-2319 GCA_036445815.1 Acidobacteriota bacterium
CCGGGACGGTGGCGACGGTGGCCCTGGTGGCTGCCTCGAGAATTGTGAATCGACATTTCAAACGCGGATAACCACAGAGACACGGATGTTCGCCACAGGGACACAGATAAGAAAGTTCACCACAGAGGCACAGAGACACAGAGGAAGATAACTGAGTCAGGGCGGAACGCCCTGACTCAGACACCTGTCGTTCCTTCGGAGCGAGGTCTAACACCCTAGAGTAGGGGCGCACGGCCGTGCGCACGACAAAGCATCGGAAGATAGAGTTGGTCTCGTAGGCTGATATTTGTGTCCTCCTTCTCCCTGATCTTGGGTGTTGAGAAGGAAAAGAAAAGGGTTCTCTGTGCCTCCGTGTCTCTGTGTTGGAAACTCTTTACTTTGTGTCTCTGTGCCTCTGTGGTTAACTTTCTTCTCCGTGTCTCTGTGGTAAAGAATGGAGGAACCCATGAAACCCAAGACTTTTGTTGCTTGTCTGACCCTTGTTCTTATTTTTTTGATCGCCAGCCCTTTGGCGCAGATAGCGCCTGAAGTAGCCAGCTACGGCTATGCCGATGTCATCCTGATCAACGGCAAGGTGGTGAGCATGGATGACAAATCCACCTCCACCGAGGTGGGGAGCATCTACCAGGCGGTGGCGGTCAAGGGTGAGAAGATCGTCAAACTGGGGAGCAGCGATCAGATCCGGGCCCTGGCCGGACCCGAAACCCGGGTTCTGGATTTGAAAGGACGCACCCTGATTCCGGGCATCATCGAGCCCCACATGCACATCTACGGGGAAGCCGTTCAGCTTCTGGATCGCTTCGGCTTCAAGTATCCACCTGGCGGGGTGATCGTCTCCATGCAGGCCAGCACGGATCTGGAAGAAACCCAGGCGGCCATGCGCCAGCGAATCGAAGAGGTGGTCAAGGAGGTCGATCCGGGCGACTGGATCGTGCTTCAGATTACCGAGCATCCCGATACGCCCGGCCAGGCTTCCCTGTGGGGCTTTACCCGGCGTCTGACCAATCGCGACACGCTGGATCTGTGGACGCCCGAGAATCCGCTGCTGCTCCGACCCGGTGCTCGAGGGTGGATCAATTCCAGGGCCCTGGAGGTCCTGGACGACTTCCTGCCCGGATATTCTGCCTCCATCCAGGAGACCATGCACGGCGACACCATCGGTGAGGACATTCCCGCCATCGGATGGGTGGGCAGCCAGGAGATGGCCGTCATTACCTGGGAACTGTTTCTTCAGCAGCTTCCCTTGAACACCCTGGCCCAGGCCTTGAAGCTGGTATCCGAGGAGTGGTCTGCCATTGGGGTGACCACTTTGTCGACCCGAATACCCTTTCCCAAAGTGATGAGCGGATACGCCACTCTGGCCGGACTCGGGCAGATGCCGATTCGCCTGGCCGCCCACTACGAAGTCCACCGCATGCCCACCGATCCGGCTCAGACCCGTCAGATGTACCGACGGACCGGCGTGCTTCAAGGCATCGGCGATGACTACTTCTGGCTGGACGGCGTGGCCTCGGAGCGCTGGGATTCGACCTACCCGGAATCGTGTACGGGAGACGACCTCCCGGCTCCGCCGCACATCAAGGCTCGGGAGGTGTGTCCCAAGCCCGGGGATCTCATGTGGGACGTTCTGGAGAACGCCTTGAAGTCGGGCTGGCGGCTGGCGGGAGTTCATATGTGCGGCAGCCAGAGCACCCGGGCCTATTTTCAGATGGTGGAGCAGGCCCGTCAGGCCAACGGGATGTCCATGGCAGAGATCCGGAGCATGGGCATGACGGTGGAGCACTGCAATCTGGTTGGCAAGCAGCCCGACATTATCAAGAGCCTGAAGGACTACGGGGTGATTCTCAGCTGTGGCGCCAATCGGATCAACGAATCGCCCCGATTGATTGCCGACTACGGGCCTCAGATCAATGATTTTCTTCTCCCTTTCCGTACCTGGATTGAATCGGGGGTGAGGCTGGTGGGAGGCCACTACGGCGGGGGAGCCTGGGGACGGCGTGCCGAAGGCAGTGTGGGGCCAGGACTGCAGCCGCCCTTTTTCCAGCTGTGGCAGGCCATCACGCGAAAATATGATGGCCAGGTGTGGCAGCCCGAGGAACGAATCGGCCGAGTCTGGGCCTTGAAGATGTTCACCAACTGGGCCGCCGACTATGTGATGAAGCCGGACAAGATCGGTTCGCTGGAAGTGGGGAAGCTGGCCGACATGGTGATCATCGACCGCGATTACTTCACGGTTTCCGTGGAGGACATCTTGAAGATCCGTCCCCTGATGACGATGGTGGGAGGCCGGATTCAGGTGTTGCAGGGATCGCTGGCACG
>JAZFRU010000328.1:0-3719 GCA_036445815.1 Acidobacteriota bacterium
CATCCTCCCATTCGAGCTCCCATAGCCGTATGAGACTCTCGATTATCGCGGCCATCTCGTCCAACCGAGTCATTGGGAATCACGGAGACCATCAGGGCCTTCCCTGGGACCTACCGGCTGACCGCAAGAGATTTAAAAAGCTGACCCTGGGTCACCATCTGCTCATGGGAAGGAAGACCTTCGAGGCCATCGGCTTCGTCTTGCCCGGAAGGACCACCGTGGTGATCACTCACCGGCGGGACTACCACCCGGAAGGCGTTCAGGTAGCCCACTCTCTGGAGGATGCCTTGGGGTTAGTGAAAGATGACAGCGAGCTGTTTATCGCCGGTGGTGCGGAGATCTACCGGCAGTTGCTGCCCCTGGCCGACCGTCTTTACCTGACTTATGTTCATGAGGAGTTCGAGGGAGATACCCGGTTCCCCGCCTTCGATGAATCCGGCTGGGAGATCATTTCCAGAGAAGATCTCGAACCGGACCAGCACAACGCTTATTCTTACAGCTTCGTGGTTTATGACCGTCATCCACACACTATCAACTAAAAATGCGTGACCGAACCACTCTAGTCATGATCGGCGTGGTCCTGTTACTGGCAGGCCTGGCCTGGAGTCGAGGCGGCTGGGAACTGGCCGGCAGCGGCCTGCGGACGGGGTTGTGGACGCTGGTGCGGATGTCCCCCCTGCTGGTTGCCGCCTTTCTTATTGCCGGACTGATTCAGATTTTTTTGACCCAGGAAAATGTATCTCGCTGGCTGGGCGCGGAATCGGGTTGGCGAGGCATTCTTCTGGCCTGCGCCAGTGGGTCGCTGGTACCCGGCGGGCCCTTTATCTACTACCCCATAGCGGCAACGCTCTTTCACGCGGGCGCCAGCCTGGGGGTGGTGGTGGCCTTTGTCTCGGCCAAGAACCTGTGGCCCCTGGTACGCCTGCCGCTCGAGTTTGCCCTGCTGGGTCCGCGCCTCACATTGATCCGATTGGCGGCAACCCTGTTCATCCCCCCACTGCTGGGTTTCTTGACTCAGGGACTGTTGGCCCGTCATGGGGAGACCATCCGAGAGCGACTGAAACCATGAATCTCGCAACGCTCACCATGGTAGTCCTGGCCGCCGCGCTCTGGACCTATGCCCGATGGCGTGGGGATGGGAGCCACTGGCGTGGCTTTCTTCGGGGCCTGTCAACCCTGCGGAACACATTACCGCTGCTGGTTCTGGCCTTCATTGTTGTGGGCTACGCCACCGTTCTGGTGCCTGAGAGCGGACTTCCGGAACGGATGGGGCCCGCCTCCGGAGGAAAGGGATTACTCCTGGCTCTGGGCATCGGCACACTCATCCCAGGAGGTCCCTATGTCGCTCTGCCTCTGATTAGCACGCTCAACGAACTGGGAATTGGGCTGGGAGCCACCCTCGCTCTGATCAACGGCTGGGCAGGGTTGAGCCTTTTGCACGTAGCCTGGGAGATTCGTTATCTGGGCTGGCGATTCACGGCCGTTCGCTGGACTCTGATGATGTTCTCCCTGTTGTTGATCGGGTACCTGGCACAGGTGATTTTTGAGCGATCCCTATGACCTCAGACTGCAGAAAATCCCAGCTGTACCGAACCAGCCCGCGACTTCATCCGACGCAAGGACCCAACATTCTTGTATCCTATTCATAGGTCTGAATGATGCATCATCAGGCCCAAGATCAACTCTGCACCGTCCGGACGGGTATCCTCTGGACGACAACTAAAACCAAGGGGGAAGACCTATGACCTCAGCAATTGTTTTTCTGGTGCTGGTGGTACTGCTTGTCGCCATTGTCGCCGGGATTTATAACCGTCTGGTAAAACTACGAAATCGCTTCAAGAACGCTTTCGCCCAGATTGATGTTCAGCTCAAGCGCCGTTACGACTTGATCCCCAATCTGGTGGAAACCGCCAAGGGTTACATCAAACATGAACGGGAAACACTGGAAGCGGTCGTCAACGCCCGCAACCAGGCCTCGGCTGCCCGGGCCGGAGCCGCCGCGAGCCCGGGGGACCCCGAAGCCATGAAAGGCCTTCAGGGAGCTGAAGCATCGCTCACCGGCGCCATGGGCCGACTCATGGTCGTGGTGGAGGCCTACCCCGAACTCAAGGCGGATAAGCAGATGTCCCAGTTAATGGAAGAGCTGACCTCAACCGAGAACAAGGTCGCCTTCGCCCGACAGTCCTATAACGACTCGGTGATGGTCTTCAACACGGCTTGTGAGACCTTTCCCAATATTCTCATCGCCGGGCCCATGGGATTCCGACAAGCCACGCTCTTTGAAATTGAAGCTCCCGAACAACGTGAGGCGCCCAAAGTTTCTTTTTGAAGGATTTGTTGTGATTCCCTCCAGGTGAGATGAGCGTACCTGACACCTTCAGCATGGATTTCTTTGAGTATCAGGATCAGGCTCGCCGGACCACCCGGCGGCTGGTGGTCTACTTCCTGCTGGCCGTGGTTGTGATCATCCTGGCCGTCTACCTGGCCATCCTGTTGATCTCCTTTTACAGCCTGCGCAGCGCCTCCCTGGTGGAATTCCAATGGTGGAATCCTCTGGTTTTCAAGTGGGCCGTGCCCATCACCCTGGCGGTGATCGTCATTGGCAGCATCTACAAGACGGCCATGCTGTCCGAGGGCGGTGAGGTGGTGGCCCGCTGGCTGGGAGGCCGCCCGCTCAACCCCAATACTCCGAACCCCGAAGAACGCCGTCTCCTCAACGTTGTGGAAGAAATGGCCATTGCCTCGGGCACACCCGTACCCTCGGTATTTGTTCTCGATCAGGAGGAGGGCATCAACGCCTTCGCTGCCGGATTCACTCCTGGAGATGCCGTCATCGGAGTGACCCGAGGAACCATGACCCGCCTCTCCCGGGACGAACTTCAAGGAGTGATCGCCCACGAGTTTTCCCACATCCTCAATGGAGACATGCTCTTGAATCTTCGGCTGATCGGGGTGTTGAATGGAATTCTAGTGATTGCCCTGATCGGGTACGCCATCATGAGGGGCAGCGGAAGAAACAGCGGGAGCAAAAAAGAGGGCGGTGGGGCCATCGTTATCTTCGGTCTCGCGCTATTGGTGATCGGCTACGTGGGGGTATTCTTCGGCCGGCTCATCAAAAGTGCGGTGTCCCGCCAGCGCGAATTCCTGGCCGACGCCTCGGCCGTCCAATTCACCCGGAATCCCGATGGCCTTGCAGAAGCGCTCAAGAAAATTGGAGGCCTGGCCCATGGCTCCGGCATTCAGAATCCCCGAGCCGAGGAGATCAGTCATCTTTTCTTTGCCAACGGATTGGGCCCCGCAAAATTGCAGCCCTCGAGTGGAAAACCGGCCGTCCGAAGACGCTCTGCTCCGGTGTCCAGCGCCTTTGGCTTCATGGCCACTCACCCCTCCCTTCCAGACCGCATCCTTCGCATCGACCCCTCTTTCAAGGGCATCTTCCCCGTGGTGGACCTCACTCCCATGGAAATCCCCGCCGAAACGAGTGCGGGAGCGGCTGCCCCCGCCTCTGCAACGGCATCGGCCCCTGCGGCAGCAGCAGCCACTGGAGGCATTTCGGTCCTTCCCGAGAAGCTCACCCAGCTGGTGGGGACCCTCGACCAAGCCCATCTGACCTACGCAGCCGCCCTACTCTCCACACTGCCCTCTCAGCTAAGAGGGCAGGTTCACGAACCCTCCAATGCCCGCTCCGTGGTTCTGGCTCTGATTTTGAGCAGCGACTC
>JAZFRU010000329.1:0-4154 GCA_036445815.1 Acidobacteriota bacterium
CTCCTCCGCTTCCAGCCGGAACAGTTGCTCTGACATCATCGACTTGAGTTGTTTCTCCAGAAGGTCGTACTTTCTACGCTTCTGAAGTGCCGAAAACCGCAGGGAGTCCAGGTTCAGCTGGTGCAGCTCCTCTCCAACCGCTCCCTCTAATTCACCTCGACTGATCGTCGTTCCTCTTATGTCTGCGATCACCTCCGAGTCATTCCCTTCCTGGGCGACTCCACTGGGGCTCAGACCTGCCCCCATCAGACACACGATCAGAATCATCGGAGTACTTTCTCTTGATTTCATGGTCCCATCATACGTGGTCATGGCCGGGAAAACCATTATTCACCCCAGAGACACAGAGACACAGAGCATCCTTTTTCCTTCTTCCCGGACCTTTGTGGTGAGGAGCGGCCTCGCTATGCTCGCCCGCGTTCCATGTTCCACGTTCCACGAAATGAATGGGCTAGGGGCGCACGGCCGTGTTCCCCTGCTGTGTTACTGAGATTGAGGAGATAAGACAAAGAAAAGAATTCTCTTCTCTGGGTCTCTGTGCCTCTGTGGTGAAGAAGCTTTACTGTGACTCAGTGGTAAGGCCTAAAGGGCCTTCAAAGTCGTGACGATGTAGCCCCCATCCTTATCGTCCTCGTCCCTTGTCTGATGGAAGACATCCTCCAGGACCGTTGAGGGGCTGTAGAAGCAGTCCACTATCTTGAAATGCTGCTTGGCCCGGTGTCCGTTCACGGAGACTCCCAGGGATCCCTCTTCGAACGCCAGACGTCTCTGTACCAGTTGGGTCAGTTCATCACGAGCTGCATTGGAATAATCGGCGCGCACACAAAGCCCCCCCTTGTGAAGCAGGCCTCGCAGATTGGTTGCGATAACATTGTCGGTCAGCAGTGAATCGTAGACCGTGTCGGGATCATCCTCCACGGTTTCCTCCTCTGGATCAGGCTCTCGAGCCGTGGAGAGGTACTCCGCTACCGCCAGATCACCCGTCCAGAACTCGTATTCCTCTTCTCCATCCTCTTCCGGTTCGGGAACGATATTGGGGAAAATAAACAGGCACAGATCGGCGCGTCCGGCAGTCAGGGAAAAATCGGGAAGACGAGTCTCCACCAGGCTCACCCGTTCTGTCCAATCACTGTCCACGGCCTGCAGATGTTCCCGGGCCTGCTGGAGAAGAAGCGCCGACCCATCAATTCCCAGCAGTTGGGCCTTCGGAAAGAGCGGATAAAGTCGACTGAGCATGTGCCCAGCGCCACAGGCATAATCCACAATCCTTCGGGGAGATGACGATATGAATGAATGGATGTGCTCGGCAATTCGTCGATAAGCGGTCGCATGGGCCCTGTCACTGCTCCGCAGCAACCACCATCTTCCCAACGCCTGATTGTAGGTCTCCGGTCCGGCCTCCAGTTCTTCGTCGAAGTCAATTTCTCGATAGTCCATAGTGTCCGGCGGATTGTAATGCTCAATCTACAATCCATCAAGCCGATCTTACACTTCCTCGAAGGGGCTCTCGTATCGTACAATCGCAAGGTCATGCACCTTGATCTTAGATTGTTGGAAATTTTTTGCGCCGTCTACGAAGAGCAAAATTTTTCCAGAGCCGCAAAGAAATTACGTCTCTCACAACCCACCGTCAGCGAACACATCAAGAATCTGGAAAGCATCCTTGAGATTCAACTCTTCGACCGGCTTCCCCGAACCATTGCTCCCACTCAGGCCGCCAGGATCCTCTACCGACATGGAGAACTCATTCTGACCCAACGCCAGGCGGCCGTGCAGGAACTGATGGCTTTCATGGACCGCCTGGAAGGGTCCTTAAAGGTCTCAGCCAGTACCATCCCCGGTGAATACCTGCTTCCGCAATTGCTGGTGGATTTCCATTCCCGGTTCCCCCGCATCGACGTCGACTTGAGCATTTCCGACTCCAGGAGGGTATGCCATCAGGTGGCCATCGGAGAAACCGACCTGGGTTTTGTCGGAGCTCGACTGGATGTACTGGGAGTGGAGTATCGTCCTTTTGCATCCGACCAACTGGTACTGGTGGTTCCCAGTAACCACCCATGGGAAAAGGTCGGACAGATCACGATGGAAGACCTGCTTCGGGAACCATTCCTGGCCCGCGAATCGGGCTCCGGGACCCGTCTCAGCCTGGAGAGACAAATTGGCTTCAGCATGGATCGATTTAATATCAGAACCACCCTGGGGTCCACCAACGCCATCAAGGAAGGCCTCAAGGCCGGGCTGGGAGTCTCGGTGCTTTCTCATCTGGCGGTTCAGACCGAGGTAGCGAGCGGCCTGCTCAAGACGGTACAAATCGAAGGCGGCAACCTCATGAGCCGCGAGTTTTTTATGGTCTGCCATTCCCGACGGACCCTCTCTCCCATCGCCGAATCCTTCCTGGAATTTCTGCAAGACCAGAAGGAAGCACTCACCGGCTGACCGGCGGACTCACAGACCCTATCAATCAGAGCCGCTCACTGAATCATCCCTACATGAACCGAACTTCCGATAGAGATCGGCACTTACCATCGAAATTACCTATTGGATAAATGCTACGACCTTCCAATAGGCTGAGACCATGACCAGCACGAGACGACTGTTATTCATCACACTGGCCGCGATTCTGTTGAACGCCTGTACGGGGAACGAATCACAAGAGAGGCCCGTTCTGCGCTTCACGGGAATTCCCGATCAGACCAGCACCGAACTTCAGGAGAAATTTCGACCCTTTTCAGAATACTTGAGCCGGGAACTGGGGGTCGCAGTTCAATATGTTCCCGCCCGGGATTATCAGGCTTCGGTTGAGATGTTCAAAAATGGCGACGTCCTCCTGGCCTGGTTTGGGGGGCTCACCGGAGTCCAGGCACGTCAGGCCGTTGCCGGGGCCAGGGCCATTGCTCAAGGGGAGGCGGATCCCGATTATTTCGCCTATTTCATCGCCCACCGGAGCACGGGGCTGAAATTTTCCGAAGAGTTCCCCTCGTCCATTGCAAACTTGCGCTTTACCTACGGATCGGAAAGCTCGACCTCGGGACGGCTCATGCCGGAGTACTTCATTTCTCAAAATTCAGGGCAGGCATCCCAGGACTTTTTTACCCAGCCGGTCGGCTTCTCGGGCAGTCACGATAAAACAGCCGAACTGGTGGAGACTGGACAGTACCAGGTGGGCGTCATCAACTATAAAGTATATGACCGGCGGGTTGATGAAGGGAAAACCGACCCTGACGTTTGCCGGGTCATCTGGAAAACACCCCCTTTTGCCGATTACAACTGGACGGCCCATCCCGAGCTTGAAACCTTGTTCGGAGATGGCTTTACCGACCGCCTGCAGAAGGCCCTGATTCAAATTAATGACCCCCTGCTCTTGATTGCCCTTCCGCGAATCCGACTGATTCCGGCGCGCAACGAGGAGTTTGAAGGGATTCGTGAGGTCGCCGAAGAACTGGATATGTTGCGCTAGATGTTTCATCTCAACGGTGCCTCGGTGACCTACGGGTCCACCGTGGCTCTCGATTCGATCGATCTTCAAATTCAACCGGGGGAGGCGGTGGGGTTCGTGGGCCTGAGCGGTGCCGGCAAGACCACGCTGTTTCGTCTGCTCAACGGAATGGTCAGACCGACCGCGGGAACCGTGAAGGTCAATGGCAGCAACCTGGCCGAACTTTCCCTAGGAGAACTCCGACAGGTACGCGGCCAGATCGGCTTTGTCCATCAGGACCTGAGCCTGATCCCCAATCTCAGAGTTCTTCACAACGTCCTGGCCGGTCGTCTGGGCCGGCTCTCTCTGCTTCAAGGGGTCCGAACACTTTTCTTCCCACCCCGCTCTGACGTCCATGAGATCTACGACATTCTTCAAAGGGTCGGCATACCCGAGAAGCTCTATGAACGGACCGACCGACTTTCCGGGGGACAACGCCAACGGGTCGCCATCGCCCGAGCCCTGTTCCAGCAACCCCGGAGCCTGCTGGCCGACGAACCGGTCTCCAGCGTGGATCCGGCCCGAGCCCGCTCAGCCGTTTCCCTTCTCACCGAGATCTCCCGTGAAGAAGGATTGACGCTCTGCGTGAGCCTTCACAATCTGCAACTGGCCCGGGAATTTTTCCCACGGCTGGTGGGTTTGAGAAAGGGACGGATCGCCTTCGACCGAGCCACCGAGG
>JAZFRU010000330.1:0-11451 GCA_036445815.1 Acidobacteriota bacterium
TCCGAATTGGATTGGTCAACCAGGTGGTGGCCGCTGACCAGCTGATATCACGGTGTCATGAAGTGGCAGGGAAAATATTGCAGAATGGGCCACTCGCGGTACGATATGCGATCGAGGTGATGAACGATGGACTGGAAATGCCTCTTCGAGAGGCCACCAGTTTGGAAGCCACATTTTTTGGCCTCTGTTGTTCGACCCAGGATATGAGCGAAGGAACGCGTGCGTTCCTGGAGAAAAGAGGACCGAAGTTTCAGGGAAAATAACAACCGCTGGTGAGGTAGAAGAAGTGGATGAATTACAAGGAAAGCTAGAGTCCAATGGAGTGAAGGTTGGCCTTGTCGTGGGCCGCTTCAATGAGTTGATCACGGAGAGGCTTCTGGCGGGAGCATTGGAAACTTTGACTCAAAATGGGGTCTCCGATGACGACATCACCCTTATTCGAGTCCCGGGTAGTTTTGAGATCCCAGCGGCTGCGCAGCGGTTGGCAAAGGCTCGCGACGTGGATGCGATTGTCTGTCTGGGAGCGGTCATCCGCGGAGAAACCGCTCACTTCGAGTACATAAGTCTACAAGTGAGCCGTGGGATCATTGAGGTGGCGCTCAAGTTTGACCTCCCGGTCAGTTTCGGTGTAATCACGGCCGAAACGGTAGAACAGGCAATGGATCGATCGGGTGCCGAACACTCGAACAAGGGCGTTGAGGCAACCATTGCGGCGCTTGAAATGGCAAATCTATTCAAGCAGTTAACCCCTGCCCCCTGACCAGGTCAGCTTTGTGTGGGGGAGTGGGGCTCGAGGTGAGGTGGTAGGTCTGGTGCAGAGGTTAGGCGACAGGATTGCGAAATGAGTAGTCGGAGAAAGGCGCGCGAGCTAGCTTTGCAGCTTCTGTTTCAAACAGATCTTACTGGCGCTACACCCCAGGAAATTGTGGACCTTTTCTGGAAGGTGAATGAAACAGAACTCGAGACCCGCCAATACGCTGAATTTCTTTTCCTGAAGGCCTTTGAAAACCAGACCCAAATTGATGAACTGATTGTCGCACACGCTCAACATTGGCGACTGGAAAGAATGGCCGTGGTGGATCGAAACGTCTTGCGCATGGCAGTGGTTGAATTACTCTATGGCGATACTCCATCGATTGTCGTCATCGATCAGGCCATCGAAATCGCTCGTAAGTTCAGTTCGGACGAGTCTCCCCAGTTCGTCAACGGTATTCTGGATTCCATCAAAGAAGACATCGAAGAAAAAGCTGTGAAAGAAGGCAAGAATGGGTGAAGCAAAAGATCTGGTGGAACAGCGGGCCCATAAATTTGAGGAGATCCAAAAACTTGGACATGAGCCTTATCCCCACCGGTATCCCATTTCTCATTCAGTTTCGAAATTGGTGGGGAAGTATGCCGGGGCGTCTGCTGAAGAATTAGAAAAAGAGTCGATAAAGGTGCAGACCGCAGGTCGCATCATCAAACTGCGTGGACATGGGAAGGCTGGCTTTGCCGATCTTCTCGGTGCCGGAGCCCGCATACAGATTTATGTCCGCCAGGATAAGGTTGGTGAGGAAGGCCATCAACTCTTTCGTCTTCTGGACATTGGGGACATTGTGGGTGTGAAGGGATCTCTGTTTCGGACTCGAACCAATGAACTGACCCTTTCAGTAGACCAGGTCGACTTCCTCGCTAAAGGCCTTTTGCCCATGCCGGAAAAGTGGCACGGTTTGAGTGATGTGGAGATTCGTTATCGGCAACGCTATCTGGATCTGATTGCCAATCAGGATGTCCGGGAGATATTTTCCCGCCGCCGTCGTATTATTTCTGAAATAAGGGGTTTTTTGGAGGCCAGAGATTTCATGGAGGTGGAGACTCCCATGATGCAGCCGATGGCGGGAGGAGCGGCTGCCCAACCGTTTGAAACATTTCACGAGGCTCTCAGCATCCCACTGTTTTTAAGAATCGCACCGGAACTCTACCTGAAGCGCTTGATCGTGGGAGGCTTTGACCGGGTTTTCGAAATCAACCGGAACTTCCGAAACGAGGGAATATCCACCCAACATAATCCCGAGTTCACCATGGTGGAGTTCTACCAGGCCTACAGCAATTTTGAGGATCTGATGGATTTGACCGAGGAGATGTTCCGGCAAATCGTGGAGCAGGTGTGTGGAGATCTTGAGATCATATTTGACGGACAGTCCATCAGTTTCAAGCAATTTGAACGGTTATCGATGGTGCGATCGATCCAGCAGTATTGGAGCCAGGGGGATCCGCCCCAAGAGGAGGATCTTGGCGATCGGAACCGGGTGGCCGAACTTTGTGAGCAAGTAGGGTTGGAGTGCGGGAATACGGAGAGTTGGGGGATACTTCTGAATCGTTTATTTGAACATGTGGTAGAAGAGCATCTCTTCAATCCTACCTTTATTTACGATTTTCCTGCGGAGTTGTCTCCGCTTTCCAAGACCCGGGATGACGATCCTCGTTTTGCGGAACGTTTCGAACTATTTATAGGTGGTCTGGAAATCGCCAACGCCTACAGTGAGTTAAATGACCCGAAGGAGCAGGAAAAGCGCTTTAAGGATCAGGCCGAAGCTCGTTCTCGTGGCGACCGGGAAGCGCATCAAATGGACGAGGATTACCTGCAGGCATTGCGTTATGGGATGCCCCCGACGGCTGGCGAGGGCATAGGAATTGATCGGCTGACCATGCTGCTGACGGATTCTCGATCGATTCGAGAGGTTATCTTATTCCCACATCTTCGCCCCCAATCAGCCGAATGAAATCGCTATCCCTCAGGAAATTCGAATTTTTCGTAGCCTTTCGGTATCTTCGAGCCAGACGTGGACAGACCGTCATTTCTGTGGTGACTCTGATCTCGGTCATTGGCGTGATGGCTGGTGTGATGGCCCTTAACATCGCGTTGGCTCTGAATGCCGGTGTGAAAAAGGAATTTCAGACACGGATTCTTGGCGCCACCTCCCATGTCAATCTTCTCAGCGCAAATGAGAGAACCATCTCGAACTACACTCCGCTGGTCGAGCGAATCAGTCGGATCCCGGGTGTGCTGACATTGACTCCTTCGATCTACGGGCAGGCTCTGGTCATGAGTGATTTTTCCGAACAGCCGGCAATCGTGAAGGGTATGGAATTGGCCCGAATGGAACCGTTTCCAGAGTTTCTCCCCCATATCATTGAAGGCAGCCTGGATGACTTCGACAGCCTGGAAGGTGTGTCCAATGTTGTGATAGGAACCGAACTTGCGCAGTCCCTGGGAGTTTCGGCTGGTGAGCACATTCGTGCCGTGGGAATGAGGGGTGAGCTGTCTCCTGTGGGAAGGATGCCAAGGATTGAAACCTTTCGGGTGATCGCTATTTTTGAATCCGGTCTCTGGGAATACGATTCCAATTGGGTTCTCGTGTCGATACCTTCCGCACAGCGTTTTTTGGGATTTTCCTCTAACGAGGTCTCCGCTCTTGAATTGAGAATTGAGGATATAGAAGCGGCCCCGTTCATGGCAACTGAGGTCAAAGCCCTGGTCGGGCCCGATTATGCCGCCAATACCTGGATTGAATTGAATCGTCCTTTATTTTCGGCTCTCGAGTTGGAGAAACGGGCTATTTTCATTGCCATTGGGCTGATTATCCTGGTGGCGTCTCTTAACATTGTCGGGACTTTAACGTTGACCGTCATGGAAAAGAGCCGTGACATCGCCATTATCTCTGCCATGGGCGGAACCGCCTCGACCATCATGGCGGTGTTCATGTTGCAAGGCCTGATCATCGGATTCGTCGGGACCGTGCTGGGAGACGTCCTGGGCAGTATGGCGGTGTGGTATTTCAATGCGTATGAAGTGTTTCGCCTGGAAGCCCAAGTCTATGCAATCGGTTATGTTCCCTTTGAGTTATATCCCAGGGATCTGATTGTCGTATCGATACTGGCGATTCTCATTAGTTTCCTGGCCACCGTCTATCCAGCGTTGGCAGCGTCGCGCCTGGACCCGGTAGAGGCCCTGAGATATGAGTGAATTCTTAAAGATTCACAGACTCTGCAAATCGTTCCAATCCGGAAACGACCACCTGAAGATCTTGACGAACCTGACCCTGGAGGTGGAGGAGGGACAGATGGTCGCCGTGACCGGTGCCAGTGGATCGGGGAAGAGCACCTTTCTTCATTTGGTGGGAGGAATGGAAAGAGCAGATGCTGGAAAGATCCGCCTGGAAGGTACCGATGTAAATGGACTCGCGGGCCCAGAATTGGCCCGTTTCCGTAATCAGAAGATTGGTTTCATTTTTCAGTTTCACCACCTGCTTCCTGAATTTTCAGCTCTCGAAAATGTAATGTTTCCTCTGCTGCTGCGAGGTCTGGCTTTTCGAGAGGCCTCTGAAGAGGCCAAGTCCTTTATGGATGAGGTCGGTCTGGGTGACCGGGTTTCCCACAAACCAGGGGAGTTATCGGGGGGAGAACAGCAACGTGTAGCGGTAGCACGGGCCCTGGTCGGCAGGCCCAGGTTGTTGCTGGGAGATGAACCGACGGGAAACCTGGATGAGAATACCGCCGAGAGCCTTTTCCAACTCCTGGAAGAGATTCATCGGACCCATGAGCTGACTTCGATTATTGTTACCCACAATCCTCGGTTGGCAGCTCGCTGTGATGTGGAGAAGCGCCTTCAAGACGGGACCTTGGTGTAGCCTCACCACAGAGACACAGAAAGAGGATTTCACCACAGAGACACAGAGGCACAGAGAAGGGAATTCATTCCTTTTTCCTTACCTTCCAAATGTCGACCCACAACTTGCACCCTTTTTTCGTTGAACGTGATCCGGAATGTGGGAGGCGCCTCAGTGCGCCGATTCCGGACGGGCGCACGCCGTGCGCCCCTACTCTTCTTGGTCGTTAAACGTTAAACCTGAAACGTGAAACGCAGGCAAGCGAAGCGACGGCTGCCCATCTCGTGTACCGTGGAACCTGGACCGTGGCCGAGCGCAGCGAGGCCGCTCTTCTCGCCCTGTCAGTGGAGCAGGATAACCTTTTCTCAGGCCACGTTGGGTTTGCGGCGTCGGTCCAATATTTGTTAAAAGTAGATACAGTTACATAGAAAGTTTTTTATGTTTGAAAAGTACACGGAGAAAGCCAGACGGGTCATCTTCTTCGCGCGCTATGAAACCAGCCAGCTAGGGGCGCGGCAGATTGAGGCGGAGCATCTCCTGCTGGGTTTGTTGAGAGAAGACAAGGCTTTGAGCAGCCGTTTCTTTCCGCATGCAGAAGCCGCTCTGGAACAGATCCGAAAACAGATTGAAAGTCGTAGTGGCGCTCGAGACAAGATCTCGACATCGGTAGAATTACCTTTAAGTGATGAGGCGAAAAGAGTTCTCACCTATGCGGCTGAAGAAGCGGACCGCCTGATGAGCAACTACATTGGCACCGAGCACATTCTGTTAGGTTTACTGCGGGAGGAAAACTCCCTGGCAGCTGAAATTCTCTACGAAAATGGCCTGAGGCTGTCCCGCGTTCGTGAAGAGTTGGCGGGCCCCGGCACTGAGAGGTCTGAACCTCCCAAAGCCAAAGAGTCGTTGATATTGAACGAGTTCAGCCGTGATCTTACCGAGGCGGCCGGAAATGGAATCCTGGATCCGTTGGTTGGAAGAGACACGGAAATTGAAAGGCTGATCCAGATACTGTGCCGGCGAACCAAAAATAACCCCGTTCTGATCGGAGAAGCGGGGGTTGGAAAGACTGCCATTGTGGAAGGGCTCGCCCAAAAGATTGTCAATGGTGATGTTCCCTCCATGCTTGCTGATAAGCGGCTCTTGGCCTTGGATATTTCCCTGATTGTGGCCGGAACCAAGTACCGTGGCCAGTTCGAAGAGCGCCTCAAGGCCATCATGAAGGAGTTGGTGGAGAATCCCAATTTCGTGATCTTCGTGGATGAACTTCACACTTTAGTGGGTGCCGGCTCCGCAGAGGGGTCCCTTGATGCGGCTAATATTTTGAAACCGTCTCTGTCTCGAGGGGAAATCCAGTGTGTCGGGGCGACGACGCCCTACGAATACCGGCGGTCTATTGAGAAAGACCGTGCTCTGGCTCGTCGTTTTCAGGCAATCAAGGTCGTTCCTCCCAGTGAGGAGGAGACTCTTGAAATCATCATGGGGATCAAGGGGCGGTACGAATCCTTTCATCAGGTGGAATACACCGATGAAGCCATCCATTGCGCGGTGTACCAGTCGAGTCGCTATATCACCGATCGTTATCTTCCAGACAAAGCCATCGATGTCCTGGATGAAGCCGGAGCTCGGGTGAAACTCGCCAATACTGTTGTGCCTGAAGGCGTCAGTGACCTCCAGAAGAAATTGAAGGTAATCGTTCGGCAGATGGATGATGCGATCTGTGCCAAGCAGTTCGATCGAGCGGCCAAACTGAAGGATCAGGAACTGGAAGAACGTGAAAATCTTCAGGTCATCAAGGAGCGATGGGCGGTGAGAAGCCCCCTTCCTCCCCGGGTTAATAAAGAGCAAATCGAGCATGTCGTGTCACGCTGGACCGGCATTCCTGTCGCGTCTTTGAAGGAAGAGGAAATGGCGAAGCTCCTCCGAATGGAGGAAGATCTGCACAAAAGAGTCGTGAGTCAGGAACGTGCGATTTCCGCGCTGTCTCGAGCCATTCGCCGCAGCCGAGCGGGAATGAAAGATCCGGACCGGCCGGTAGGGTCATTCTTGTTTTTGGGTCCTACGGGTGTCGGCAAGACGGAACTGGCCAAGGCTCTGGCAGAGACGCTTTTTGGAAGTGACAAAGCCCTGATTCGATTCGATATGTCCGAATACATGGAGAAGCATTCGGTCTCCAAGTTGATCGGATCCCCCCCGGGTTATGTAGGGCATGAAGAAGGGGGCCAGTTGACCGAGAAGGTCAAACGCAATCCATATGCAGTTCTGCTGTTGGATGAAATAGAAAAAGCCCACTTCGACATCTTCAATGTTCTACTTCAGGTGTTCGAAGACGGTCAGTTGACTGACTCTCATGGGAATACCATCGATTTCAAAAACGCCATCATCATCATGACCTCCAACATTGGGGCCCGGCACCTGATAGATCAGTCTCATGTCGGTTTTTCTACGGCCAACGATTCCGGAGTGGAAAGGGCGGAGAGCCTTATTCTGGGTGAGGTCAGGAAGTTGTTTAATCCAGAGTTCGTGAATCGTCTCGATGAACTCATTCTCTTTGAGTCACTTACCGAGGAGGATTTAAGACAGATCGTGGATCTTCTCCTCCGACAGGTGAATGAGAATGTATCCTCGAAAGAGATCACCATACAACTGGAAGATGATGCCAAGGATTGGATCATCCAAAAGACCTGCCATAATCGGGCTTATGGAGCGCGGCCCTTACGGAGAGCTATTCAGCGCTATATAGAGGATTCAGTCGCGGAGTTGATGATTCAGGGAGAGCTCAAGAAAAACCAAACACTTGCCATTTATCTCAAAGGTGAGGAACTCTACTATCGTCCCAATGGAGCCCGGAGCGAAGGGGTCCCTCTTTCCTGCGGCTTGGCCTAGCCGTGACCGTGAATGAATTCCCCAGCCTGCATCAGAACCGGAGCGACGACTCATTAGTATTTTTTCCACTCGCACCCCGACGTTGTCATATTGTGAACACTTGAGGTTGCTCTTAACTGCGTTCGGCCGATAAAATCAAATCTTGATGAGACTGAGAATGGATAGGATTAGACTAATCGCAACGCTCCTGCTGTTCGCCGCTGGATCACCTTTCGCATTGGGGATTCTCTCTTCCCATCTCTTTGGACAGTCAGGTCAGGCATTGCCGGGGATTGAGGAAAGTCGTATCGAGGAGATACGGATCGTCGGTAATCGTCGTATTCCGGAAAGCACGATCCGCTACTACATTCAGAGCCGAGAGGAAGGGGTGTACGATGAAAATCAAACCTTTACCGATTATCGGACCCTTCTCGGGACCAATTTTTTCGAAGATGCCAAGCTGAAGAAAACCCTGGGTGAAACCGGGGTCATCATCATATTTGAAGTCGTCGAGCGTCCTCTGATTCGGTCCATCGAATACGAAGGGATGTCGTCTTTCAAAGAGTCCGACGTTCTGGAGAGATTTCGAGACATGCGGGTGGGGCTCTCCCTTGATTCTCCCCTGGATCCAGCCAAACTTCCCCTGGCACGGCGTGCCATCAAGGGGCTTCTGGACCAGAATGGTCGGCCCCTGGGCCGAGTGGAAGTGGCGACCGAGACCCTGACTGCTTCTTCCCGGAAGATCATTTTTAAAATCGATGAGGGATCCAAGGTTCGCATCGGCGATATCGGGTTTGAAGGCAACACCATCTTCAGTGACGGAGACCTGAGGAGCAGCTTGGAGTTGACCAAGGAACGGGGTTTGATCACCATCTTCAAAGGACAGGACAAATTCATCAAGGACAAGCTGGAATATGATCTTAATTTGAATCTCCTCGAGCGTTACCGGGAAGTAGGCTACATCTATGCCAAGGCAGGTGAGCCGAACGTGCAAATCGTGGAGGCGCCGAGAGGCTGGCTACTGGGCTTTCGAAAAACCAAACAACAGTACCACCTCACCATCCCCATTGAAGAAGGCGAACAATTTCGCTGGGGAAGCTTCGAAGTCGAGGGAATTGAAACCTTTGACTCGGAAATGGTGAAAGTCAGCTACGACATTGTCCCGGGAGAAGTGATCAACTATGCCCAGTTGAAGGAATCCAATGAGGAACTGAAGAAGCTGTATACCACTAGTGGATACCTGGACATGGCAGTGATTCCGAACATGAATCCCGATGTGGATGCCAAGACAGTGGACATCAAGATCGTCATTGACGAGGGAAAGCAGTACATCGTCAACCGAATCGATTTTGCAGGAAATACCAAGACCCGCGACAAGGTAATGCGGCGGGAATTTTTTCTCGAAGAACAGCAGCTTTTCAATGGAACCTTGCTGGATTTTTCCATTTTACGCCTCAACCAGCTGGGTTTTTTCGAACCCATCGAGGAAAAAGACTATGAGGTGATCAAAAAACCGAGTGAAGGTGAAGTCGATATCGTTGTCAGCGTTGACGAGAAAAGCCAGCAGTCCATTGGATTAAGTGGAGGAGTCAGCGGTCTCAGTGGAAGTTTTATCGGCATCAACTATTCTTCCAACAACTTCAGGGGAATGGGCCAGCGTATTGATGTCCAGGTTACGACAGGGACTCGTACCTCCCAGTTCATGTTTCAGTTCACGGAGCCCTACTTCTTGGATTCCCGGATGAGTCTGGGGGCTTCCGTTTTCAGTACTCGCGAGCGATTCGACACCTTTACCGCTTTTTTCGGATTGGTTGCCGAAAGCGACAATGTTGAATTGTTTAGCCGGGGAACCACTGGGGTGACTCTCAGCACCTCGTATCCCATGTGGCGATTCGCCAAGCTGAGCATGAGCTATTCCATTCAGAAAATCAGCATCAGTGATGTGGATGACCTTTTTAAGGATTTTGCCCAAAACCAGTTGGCCGGGTTTGCTCCCGGAGGAGGTCCTCAAGATAGGATTTTCCGCAGTGAAATCACTCCAGGATTCGTGTACAACACGAAGAATCAGTTCTGGAACGCTACCCAGGGAAGCCAGTGGCAGATCCAGGCGCCGATTGCGGGGGGGCCCCTGGGGGGAACCTTCAACATCATTCGTCCTTATGTCGAGTACCAGACCTTCATGCCGGATTCGCTTTTCAGTGGGGGACGGCATACAGTGGCCTTTCGGGCGCGTTTCAATCACATCCTGCCCTTTGGAAACCTGGAGAGCGGTAATCCCATGCAGATCCCGTTTTTCGAAAGAATCTTTCTGGGTGATGAGTTGACTATCCGTGGGTTCGAAACCCGTTCCATTTCTCCCTGGGCAACCACGCGGAGTCCGGTGGTGGACACTGAGGGGAGACCCATCATTGATCCTTTTACTGGATTGCCTTCTATTTCCGAGAGCTTTATTCCTGTCGGTGGTGACACCAGTGCTATCCTCAACTTTGAGTACCGTGTGCCGGTGATTGGCCCCTTGCAGTTGATCGGCTTCTTTGACATTGGAACCTCCACCATTCTTCGCAAGGACAACCTGTTGATTTTTGGTCCGACGACGCAAATCGATCTGGATGAAAGCACCAACAATGTCTGGCGGGCCTCGACAGGCGCAGAAGTCCAGTTCCTGATGCCGGGAGTGAACGTACCTTTTCGGTTGATTTTCGCTTATAATCCCCTGGTTCTGGATTCTAGTATAATAGTCAACGGAGTAAGGTTCCCTCTCCAGGAGGAAACTAAGAAATTTTTCTTTAGTGTAGGATATTCGTTTTAGTAAGGAGATAAAGGGTCATGAAAAAGCGGACTGCCGCCGCCCTAGTGGGGCCACTTGTGATTGGGTCTCTGGTCGCAACTGGCCTGGGGCAAAACATCAAAATCGGATTCGTCAATACCATTGAGGTTCTCTACGGCACCGAAGAGGGTAAAGTCGAGCTCGAAAAGCTGAATCAGTTTGGAACAGAGAAGCAGAATGAGCTGGTCTCCGAGGGTTCCACCTTGCAACAACTGCAGGAGCAATACTCGGCTCAACAGGCCAGCCTCAATGCTCTGACTCGTGCGGAGATGGAGCGCGAAATTCAAGATCTTGATCTCAAGCTAAAACGACGGCAGGAAGACATCCAGCTGGAGTTCAACGAACTTCAAAATGAGTTGTTGGAGCGGATGAGCGAAAAGATTCGGGAGATCATTGGCGAATATGCTCCGGAAAACGGTTTCGGAGTCATCTTCCTGCGCAATGAGGGGCAGACCTATGTGGACAGTTCCCTGGATATTACGGCTGATATCGTTCAAATCTACAACGAGCGCAATACGGCCGCGAGTCAGGGGGCGTCTCAATGAAAAGGCCTTTGGGTAGACGGTCTTTGGCCCCAATGGTGAGTGGGATCATCTTCTTGGTTTTCTGCTCTCTGTCTCTCTGGGCCCAGTCTCCGGCTACTGGAGACACTCACTTTGGGTTTGTCAGTGGTCTGGATATCCTGTATGGCACCCAGACGGGACAGCAGCAAATCGTCGAGGTGCAGGCCTTCATGGAGGAAAAGCAGAAGGAGTACGACGCGCTTCGGATGGATCTGGAACGACTCAGGGAGCGGTTCGAAACCCAGCAGCTTACTTTGAATGCCCAGACGCGTGCCCAGATGCAGCGTGATATCGAAGTAGATGACCGGAACATGAAAAGATTTCAGGAAGATACTCAGGTGGAAATCACGCGGAGGCGTGATGAAATTCTTTCCAGTGAGAATGGAAAGATTCAGAACATCATCAATGAGTATGCCCAGGAGAATGACTTTTCGGTCATTTTTATGAGAGATGAAACCCAGATCTATGTCGATCCCTCGCTGGATCTCACTCAGGAAATTATCCGCGTTTACGATGAGCGCTATCCCACCTCTTCTCCAGCCGCTTCCGA